>JBAQWR010000032.1:0-1824 GCA_049299015.1 Minisyncoccia bacterium
AGCCAACAAAATTCTCGCTCGAGCCGGTTATCTCTACGATGGCAGGTTGAAAACCGAGAAGAGGGAGTCGCTCAAAGCGATCTCTACTCCTACCGGTGGAAAACCTGGTTATCGGAAGAGGTAACCACTCGAGTTCTGCTCACTTTAAGGTGGGCCGGGTAAATGACGCAATCCTGGGAACAGAATTATGAGTAGATCTCAAAGCGTCAAGGTAAAGTTGAGGAGCCTATAAAATACTTCAACCCTAGCCAGTTAGCCATACTGGATGGAGGGAATAGGGTTTTATATTTACAACTCTATTCCAATATAGGTTCTAAGTTGCCTGCAAAACTTAGCTTAGATCAGTTAGCCATACTGATTTAAAGACTGGATTAGAAGATCTAAATAGATCCACCCTAATCCAATACGTTTCCAGAACCACCGGTTTGATTCCCGGAAAAAAAGAATCAGGTTTGCCACCTTTAACGGCTCTGTCTCGAGATGTGTATCTCGACTGATGAGCTTAAAAAAGCGAAACAGAGTAATTTGAAAAATAAATTGTTCACAGAGCAGATTCAGTTCTCAATAATTACAGTGAGACTTGAATCTGCTCTGGAGAGCATGATAGCCCAGTAATGGGTGATACGTTTTGTCTAGCACGGACAAGGCGGGATTATATCGAAAGGTACAATCCAAATCTCCACTTGTTTGGTTAAGAGGAGAGTCCACCAGACTCAGGGCCTCTTGACCAGATAAGTCTGTAACGTTTGGCGACGTTGCAGAAGTTAGAAGACTAAATAGGCTCGAGGGCGTCGCACCCCGAAGAGTTATCTTGGCTTCGGCTGGGATAGTGTGCCAACACCTATTGGTTGGAAAGTCAGTGGCTAAGCAGATGGGTCGCAAACCTGTTTGTGAATGTCTCCCTCAATACTGATATAGTGCTGCAGCAAATTAAAAATTTGCCAAGGCGAAGTTGAGGGTAAGTTGTGAGTGTAGGACCAGGCCCCATCAGGGGAAGAGAGGATTAAGCCCCTCTCATGCGTGAAGTCCCGGCCAGGATGAATCGCAATAAACTCACAGCGGATATGTCGGGCAACCGGATGCCTCACGAGGGCGCAGGTTGTGGTCAGAAGAGTAGGCCGATGGCAAATCGGTTGGTTGGAGTGGGGGGGTCACCCTCACGAAATCTACTCATGGGGTGATAGTTGACCTTAGGTCATCCCACTTTTGTTCTTTTCTTAGTTTAATGCAATGTTGCCAATCATTTTGCAAAAAATTGATTGGCTTCCCTTCAGAGAATTTTTCAATAAGTAGAAGAAATTTCTGAAGGGAACAATTCCGTTCCAAATGTTCTTTGAGAAAAATTTATGATGATCATGCAAACTCGGCAGCCACAGCGCCCACGCCAGTACCAGCCACTTTTCCTGAAACAGAAACTTGTCTGCTCGATGTGCAAAGAGAGGGAAGTCATTCCACCGATTGCCGTCTGCTCTCCCTGCTTGCAAATCCTCAACCGGAGGCGTAAGGAAGCAGAAAAGAAGAGTAAGTCATGGTGGCGTAGGTGGTTCTAAGGTTACACAACCTATAGTTAGGGTCCTGACGAATTAATAGGTCAGGTTGTACCCAACAGTGTCGTGGGGTTTCAAAGATAACCCACGTTAAAGGGTGTTAAGCTACCCGGCTGTCGTGTAAGCCAAAGTGAGTACGATCTTCCGTTTACCAGAGTGTCATCCCGGTATTGTTCGAGGAAGTTCTATTTCCTCGAATTTCCTTCAGAGATTTGTTCAAAAGAAAAAATTTCTGAAGGGAAATTAATCCCAATGTTCTTTACACTAAATTAAATGT
>JBAQWR010000033.1:0-2568 GCA_049299015.1 Minisyncoccia bacterium
CATTGGCAATAAACTCTGTCTTCAATTTCTCTTGAGCGAGCAAGTTCGCGGTTTCCTTCAAAATCAATTCTTTCTCATGTCTTTCCTTCTCGTCTACCACAAGTCTGTGGATGGTTATCGCCTGAGCCAAGCTATTTCCAATGAACACGCTCAGTGTTCTTTTCTCCTTTGGAAAAGATTCTTCATCCTTGAAACACAAAACCATAGTGCCGTAAACTACTTTTTTATAAGTAAGGGGGATGATAACAAAACTTTTGACATGCTTACTGACATAATACGCATCAGATGTTTGCTTCGTCTCACTTACGAAGTTGGGGGTATAATCTTTTATAGCACGATAATTCCTCCCTCCTTCACGTGGTGCATGTGGTGTGAAAGGTAGATGAGGACTCTTGTATACTAGCTCTAATTCTCTAGAGGTCGAAGAGTTTAGCCACACAAACCCGAAGCTGGCCTCAAGAACTTTAAGCCCTACTTCAGTAAAAGCTTTAATGATTTTTATTTCATCAGTTTCATTAAAACATTCTAGGACCGTTTCATTCAATAAAATAATTTTATCGTTTATCATAATACATTTATATCAAATGGCGGAAGAGTGCGTTGTGTCGCTCTCGACCGCCATTTACCTTGCCCTGATCGACACACCTGTGTAGATCTGGTCGAAGTACTTATGCTGCGACTCACACATCGCTTCAACTGTACGACCTGCGCCCCGAGCCACGCTGTCGAGAATGGTCTTCAGGGTGTAGAGTTTGCTACTTGCTCCGATACGGGTAGGGTTATCGTCGCACATCGCAGCAACCAGCTCTATCCTATTATTCCTTTCTGGATCGGCTTCCTCGCTTAAGGAAGCTCGTCCAAGTTGTTGAAGAACAATCTTCGCCGACTTCTCTGACAAGCAAGTCAGAGTTCGACAGAAGTACCATATCTCGACCGTCGATAGATCGAGTCCGATTGAATCTGGATCAGCGAGAATTGATCGAATCTCTCCCCGTTTGACCACGGGTTCCGGATGAATGTTTTGAGCTCGCAGTCTTTCGAACTGAGAACCCAGACTTTCCCTAGCCATGTCGCATGATGAATCAGAGACATCTACCCACCACACCTCAAACCCTGCCAGTACGGCCTCCTCAAACCACTCTGAGTCATAGCCACGTCCGAAACCAACGGCGACAACTTTCTTTCTGCCCTCCATTCTTCGAAGCTTGTCTTCTACCGTGCTCAGTCGAAAGACTTGCTTCTGTCGTTGAGATGCGAAATCACCTAGAGCAAGATTTCTAGTGATGATTTCGGCCAAGCCGACTTGCCCTTTCTTCTCGTGTGGAACGAAGGCTTCAGGATCAGCCACGATCTCGTTCCACTTCTTCGCTAATCTCTGTTGGTGGCTTAGAGTAAGCCCCAACGAGAGTTCTTGTCTCGTAGTGAGCTTACTCATGACTACCTCCTCTTGCACCATACCACACAACCTAGTAAAAAGAACGTTTGCGCTGAATTACTCTTTCAACACAAACCCGACGCCTCTTATGGTATGTATCAGGGGCTTATTTTTCTTGCCCGCCTGTCCTTTGGCGTGGCCATCAATTTTAGTACGAAGATATTTTATATGGACGTTTAATTCGTTGTTCGCTTCTTGAAAATCGGGACCCCAGGCATTGTCGATCAATTTGCGCCTATTTATAGCTTCTCCCTGATTAGAAAGAAGAGTGTCTAGAAGTTTATATTCTTTCGGAGAAAGTGGTATGACCGCGCCTGCACGAGTCACTTCGTGTTTCCTCCTGTCCATTACCAAGTCGGCGATCTTGACGATGTCTGGAGAAGTGGTTTTGCGACGACGGAGAACTGCACGAACCCTGGCAAATAATTCAGTAATACCAAAAGGCTTTATCAGGTAATCGTCCGCACCGACATCTAGACCGACAACTCTGTCTTCCACTGTACCTCGAGCGGTCAACATGATAATAGGCGTATGAATCTGGCGCTCTCTAAGTTCTTTACATAGAGCTAAGCCGTCTTTCTTGGGAAGCATGATATCGAGGAGGATAAGGGAGTAGTCATTCTTCATTGCCTTTGACAAACCTTCTTCTCCATCGTAAGCCACATCCACAGAATAGCGTTCGCCCTTTAGTGCTTTTCTTAATATATCTACCAGCTTTTCTTCGTCCTCAATGATGAGTATCGTCATAGTGCTAGCCACATTAACATGGAGTATTAAGTTTTTCAAGTCAAATAATTAACTTAATATTAAACTTATACACACTTTGTTAACACTTTATTAACATAATTAATACTATTTTATTCATATTTTTCTTGACTTTATCTTAAGATTAAATTAAGATTAAATTCTAATGACACAAGGACAAGTACTCCGCCAGCAATCAATACTATCCATAGCGCACCACGACTATCAAAAAGGTCTCCGTTCCCACGCTTTCTATAAAGTACACGATTCTGTAGTTAGTGAGGACCTAGTGCAAGACACTTTCATGAGAACTTGGAAGTATCTAGTCAAAGGTGGAAAGATAGAAGTGATGAAGGCCTTTCTCTATCACGTTTTAAACGGTCTTATCA
>JBAQWR010000034.1:0-6254 GCA_049299015.1 Minisyncoccia bacterium
GGGTTATACTTGCTTTAAATGGGCTTTTGTATTTTGGTCTATCAAAGGTCTTTTGGCTTGAGGGAATTTATAGGATAAGTATTACTAAATCATCTGCCTTGAATAGTATTGCCCCAATTTTCACTCTATTCTTTGCTTTCTTATTTTTAAAAAATATCCCAACTATCACACAAATTCTAGCCATTCCGTTGGCTATTGCGGGAGTTTATTTGCTTACTCGACTACCACAGAATGTAGGGTAGGACTTTCTCGTTGTAAAAGGCTCAAAAATGTGGTTTACTGGTGCCTATGAATAAAGGATCTAGCCCTGAAATATCCCTCGTTATTCCAGTCTATAACGAAGCAGGATCAGTCTCTCTGCTCCATCGAGAACTTCTACAAGCACTCAACCCGTTGGGCAAGAGTTTTGAAATCATTTTTATTGATGACGGTTCCACTGATAGCACTCTTTTAGAATTAAAGAAACTGAATCCTGTGCGTATAATTTCCTTTTCAAGAAACTTTGGTAAGTCTCAAGCTCTGCAAGCTGGCTTCCAAGCATCCAAGGGGGATTGTATTTTCACCATGGATGGTGATCTCCAAGATGATCCAAATGAAGTACCAAGATTTTTAGAAAAAATAGAAACAGATCACTCAGATTTAGTTTGCGGTTGGAAAGAGCGTAGGCTCGATAGTTTTGCCAAACGGCTAGTTTCGAAAATAGCCAACAGTCTTACTCGTCTAGCAACAGGCACGAGAGTGCACGATATGAATTGTGGATTTAAACTCTATCGGAGTGAGGCTGCTAAGTCCCTAAGTCTCTATGGAGATATGCATCGTTATATTCCAGCCCTACTAACTGCTCAAGGTTACCGAGTATCTGAGATATCTATAAATCACCGATCAAGGAAGTTCGGTGTCTCTAAATATGGGAACTTCCGAAGATTTTCAAAAAGTTTTTTTGATTTTGTCACTCTAGTTTTGATGCGTCGTTTTATTGACAGACCGATGCATTTCTTCGGCATTATTGGGAGCTTTTCAGCTTTAGTCGGCACGATCATTTTGATATATTTATCTTACGAAAGGGTTTTTAAAGATGCGGCGATAGGTGCTAGACCACTTCTCATGTTGGGTATCTTATTGGTAGTGATCGGTATCCAACTTTTTTCTTCGGGCTTCTTGGGAGAACTTGTGGTGCGCCAGAGAAACGATCGCAGTATCTATACAATACGAGAGGATATTGAACGTATTTAGTCTATAATTCTCTAGATCATGAGAATGACTCAAATTTCTAAAGAGCACAAGGTTGCTATAATTCTAGCCCTTCTCTTGTCTGCTGTATCGGCTTTTCCTCAGGTTTATTTCCGTATTGATCATAATGATATTAATCAAGGTATAGAGTTGTTACCTGATTCTCCGTGGTCACCGCGGGTAAGGGAAGTACAAGACGGGCACCCAAATTTTGGAAGTATTTATTATAAAGATGGTAAAGACCTGCCGTATCTTCACCAACCTTTACCTTCGATGGTTGTAGCCTACATGGGGGAAATATTTTCTCTTGATATAAACAATACTCTGTTACTATCTCGACTTCTTTTGTCTTTCGTTGTATTTTTCTTGATCTATGGTTTCGTACTACTTTTTTCAAAAGATAAGTTTATAGCCCTAGCCAGTGCCTCGCTTCTCTTGTTTGCCGACTCTATTTTAAGCTTCTCTGGTCTCTCGGCGCTTTTACATGGTTTAAGTCCTGATAGCTTCCTTAGACTATCGCGGCCTGTAAACCCTGCCATGATTTATATTCTTCTGTTCGGCTTTCTTATCCCGTTTTGGAAATTCTACAATGAAAGAAAGTGGAAATACGGTATTTTAAGCGCTATCGTGTTAGGTCTTAATTTCCATAGCTACTTCTACTCTTGGACGTATCTTTATGCCTTCGGCGGATTATTAGTACTCACCATTCTTTTCAGGAAACGATGGAAAGAAGCGCTGCGCATTGGCTCTGTATTTGTTGGCGGACTGGTGGTGGCTATTCCTTATGTCATCAATCTCCACAGGGTCTCAAGTTTTCCAACGTACGAAGAAGCAGGAATACGTCTCGGTATCATCTTGACGCACGGTCCACTATTCACAGGATTCTTTGTCATCTTGGCTCTGGCTTTTTTCCTAATCTTTTTTCCTCGGGAAAATAAAGAGAAATACGTCTTTGCTCTAGGACTCTTACTTACCCCTTTTATCACCATGAATCAGCAGATTCTTACCGGCAAGATTATGCAAGCCGATCATTACCACTGGTTCTTTCATAAGCCTTTAGGAGTGATTCTAGTGCTGATGACTCTTTCCTATCTAATGCTCCGCCATGGTTGGGAGAAATATCGAAAAATATTCTTTATGATCGTGGTTGTGATTAGTGTCGGTACAGGCGTATTTGTTCAAACTCATTCTTATTTCTATGATAAGCGTGATGGAGGTCAAGTGGCCATAGAAAGGCAGAAGTACGGACCAGTTATGGATTGGCTCAATACTAATGCGACAAAAGAGGCTGTAGTGCTTGGGAATGACGAAACCTCGCATCTGACAGTAATCTACACCCCCCTTAACGTTTTTTATCATAGGGCAGGTTACGCTTCGTTGGTGGCAACCAAAGAGCGCCTTCTAGACAGCATCTTCACTTTTTACCGATTACGAGGAGTTGAGGCTAGAGATGCTAAGGAAATCTTTTTCCAAGAACGGGATTATATTTCCGCCAATATTTATGGCATCTATTATCGAAAGCTTCTGGGAGATTACGGAGATATTCCAGATGATAAGATTGAAGAGATCCTCAGTCTATATCAACAAGAGCTGAAAACCGCATCTTCTCCGTGGCTCGAAAATATTCTTCTAAAATACAACGTAGAATATCTGGTCTGGGATAAAAAAGGCGACCCGTCATGGGATCTAGATAAATATCGATTTCTTAGTAAGGTAGCTGAATTTGGTGACCTTGTGATCTATCACAAAATATGAAAATAGTTTTCCTTTCAGATGATTTTCCACCCCAAAGTTTCGGTGGGGGAGGAATTTCCACTTTCGATTTGGCGCTAGGGGTGAAAAATGCTGGGCATGAAGTTTATGTTGTCACCACTTGCCGTAAAGTAGAAGAGTCGGGGGAGTCTGAATACAATGGTCTTAAGATTTTTAGAATCGCAAGTAATTATTCTCCAAAGTGGCGAGCTTATTTGAGTATTTACAATCCAAAGGTTATACGCAAATTAGAAAAGATACTGGAGGAACTCAGGCCTGATATAGTTCACGTTAACAATGTCCATTTCTATCTATCTTATTACTCTATAAAACTCTCCAAGCGTTATGCGCAGAAAGTGGTATTCACAGCCAGAGACGCAATGTCATTTAGCTTTGGCAAATTGGAGACAGAAAAATATTTAAAAACTTTTGACGCTCGCCTTACTGCGCTTGATCAGTTGAGACAGGCAAGAAAAAGATGGAATCCATTTCGTAATATCTTGATCCGACATTTTCTCGGTTACGCGGATAAAATATTGGCGGTCAGTCTAGCTTTACAACAGGCTCTGGAACAAAATGGCATTAATAATGTTAAAGTTGCGCATACAGGTCTCAATGTTTCCGATTGGCAAGCCTCAAACGAGGAAGTCTCGTTATTTAAATCCAATTCATTGACCGGTAATAAGTTGGTGTTTTTCGCAGGCAGGATAAGTAAAGCAAAGGGTAGCGAGGTGGCTAATCAGGTAATGACTAAAGTACAGAAAGAAATACCAGAAGCACGTCTTTTAATAGCGGGGGGGAGTGGCCATTGGGTCAATAGAGATGAAATGAGGATAGCCTATGCTACTTCAGATATTGTACTCGTGCCCTCAGTTTGTTTCGATGCCCTGCCTAGAGTTGTTCTGGAGGCTTCTGCTTCAGGGAAGCCGGTAATATCTACACCATATGGTGGGGCCAAAGAAATAATTGAAAATGGTGTAACTGGTTATATTATCGATCCTTTTAATACAGACGAGATGGCCAGAAAAATTGTCGATTTATTTAAAGATTCAGAAAAGGCAAAAAGCTTTGGTAAGGCTGGGCATGAGAGGATAAAAAGTCATTTCAATTTAGAAAAAAAGGTCGAAGAGATTTTGGATTGTTATAAATATTTGATTAATGGGAGGAATGGAGATAGTATAAGTCGTCTCGCCGTCTCAAATAGATGAAAAAAGCCAAATTTAAAGGACATTCTGATCAAAGAGTCACGGCCTTACTGACCGGCCGAGGTGGTAGCACGCTGCGAGATAAAAATGTCATATTAGTACTGGGCAAACCCTTGCTCTCTTATCCTGCTAAGGCGGCTTATGGGAGTAATCTCATTCACGATTATTATGTCAGTAGTGATTCCATCAAGATCTTAAACAGTGCGAAGGCGATCGGCTACTTTCCTATTAAAAGGCCGCCGGCTTTCTCTAAGCCAGATTCGCAGCACGAGGATGTGATTAGACACACTCTTTCTCATCTAAAAAAGCTTGAAAAAGTGCCAGATATCATCGTGGTCTTACTAGCTAATAGCGTTACCATTAAAACAAAGTGGATAGATGATTGCATCGAGGCTATAATTAAAGACCCGTCTTTGACGGCGGTTGTCCCGGTTTATCAAGATTCAGACCATCATCCTTTTAGGTCTAAGAAGATAAATAAGAGTGGGTTACTCGAGCCCTTCTTTGATTTCAAAGGAAAGATAGTATCTACTAACAGGCAAGATTTAGAACCATCATATTTTCTCTGTCATAATTTCTGGGTATTAAGGACTTCTAATTTTGAATCTTCAACCGGACAGCAACCCTGGAAGTTTATGGGGAATAAGATCAAGCCTTATGTTATGAAAGAAGAAACTTTTGACGTCCATGGGATGGCAGATATCAATCGAAGTGAAAAATGGCTAAAGGCAAATAAGAAACATGGGTAAACAAAAAGATTCATCCAAATTTGATTTCAACAACCTCTTCATTTTTGAAGTGTCTAAGAACCATGCCGGTAATGTTGATCTAGGAATTCGCTTGGTCAAAGAATTCTCCAAGGTAGCCAAGGATGCAGGAGTGAGAGCGGCTATTAAACTCCAATTTCTAAATCCTGACACCTATATTCATCCCACGCACCGCGATAGCGATGATCCTCGTATGCGACGATACTTTGCTTCGCGTCTATCCGAAGAGCATTTTGGACAAATTGTAGACGAGATTCACTCTCAAGGTCTTGTCAGCATGTCGACACCATTTGATGAGGAATCGGTGGGCATGTTAGATCGCCTAGGAGTAGAAGTTATTAAAATTGCAAGTGCATCAGCCACAGACTGGCCATTGCTAGAGCGTATTGTGCAATCAAAAAAGCCAGTCGTGTGCTCAGTGGGCGGACTTTCTTTCAAAGATACGGATATTCTCCATGATTTTTTCAAACAACACGGGATTAATTTTGCTTTCTTGCATTGTGTCAGTATGTATCCGACTCCAATGGAGCATATGCAATTAGGGAAGATTACAGCGATGAAGAAGAGATATCCTGAAATACCGATCGGTCTCTCTACCCATGCCCCTTCAGAAAATTTGAGTGCTATACAGGTGGCCCATGCTCTAGGGGCTGAGCTGTTTGAAAAACATGTAGCAATTCCTGATGAAAATCTAGAAGAAAATCTTTTGTTTTATAAAATAAAGACGTACACGATCACTCCAGAACAGGCGGTACAGTGGCTTGCGGCTCACAAGGAAGCCGTAGTGATGTGTGGGTCTACGGATCCAGATTCTTTCCCAGCTGACCAAAAAGAGCTGGAGACATTGAGAACAATGATGCGAGGGGTATATGTGCGCTCAGCTCTAAAGATGGGTGACCCAATCAAGCGAGAAGATGTTTATTTTTCCATACCTCTTTCTGAAGGGCAGGTATCTTCCGGCGAGTGGCGTATAGGATTGGTGGCAGACAGAGATTACGCTCCCGATGAGGCACTGTTTGCAACTGTCTCGGTGAAATAGATGGAAAAGAAACCGATACTAGTCTGGGACTGGGATGGTACTCTCGTTGATTCTCTAGATTATAAATACGACGGTATTTGGGAAGAAGTCTTTTCTGACGATAAAGATAGGCAAGGTGCTGTAAAAGAATTTATAAATATTTCAGCCGGCAAAGGCGTGAATCGCTACGGGCTTATTCAGCATGCATTAATAGAAACTGGATCATCAGAGATTGCAAACATTTCGGGCGAAGCTCTCAGAGAAAACGAGCTAATTAAAAAG
>JBAQWR010000035.1:0-6553 GCA_049299015.1 Minisyncoccia bacterium
AAATAACTCATCGTATTCAAATCCGAGCCATTTGAGTCCGTCTAAAATATTTTCCTCATATTCCTTGGTAGAACGCTCTTTGTCTGTATCATCTATACGCAAGATAAACTTGCCACTATTTTGTTTGGCGAAAATGTAGTTATAAAGCGCCGTACGAGCTGTCCCGATATGAAGCTTCCCCGTCGGCGACGGGGCCATCCGCACTACCACTTGGTTATTTTTCGAGTTCATGCCCAAGAGCTATTTTAAGAATTTCTTCAGCCACTTGGCGAGCGGCATCCGGTTTGTAGAATACTTTGGTAGCCGCTTTCATCTTCTCCCTCTCGGCCATGTTGGTTACCAGACGCTCAATCTCAGAAGCGAGAAGATTGGGAGTTAGGTTGTCTTCCTCTATCACATTGCAGGCACCGGCTCTCGCATAGGCGAACGCATTGGAGTGCTGGTCGTGGCTCACTCTCTCACCGATAGGGATGATGATCGAGGGGATGCCCCAACTAGCGATCTCAAATATAGTTGAGCCAGCACGCGAGATCACGACCGAGGCCACACCAGCGGCCATGCGCATAGCCAAGGCATTGAGATAGTCGAAAGCCTTGTATCTATCTTTGTATTGAGAATCGAAAAGTAGTGCCTCTGAGGTTGCTTTGGCCTCCACAATATTGTTTTTACCAGTCTGGTGGATGATGACATACTTCTTCACCAAACCTTTGATATCTTCTAGAATAGTGTCATTGATCTTGGCCGCACCCTGCGAACCACCAAGTACAAGAACTACGGGCACGTTTTCAGGAATCTTCAGAAACTCACGAGCGCCAGTACTGATAGGGGTAGCCACATCTTTGCGCACCGGCTGTCCCGTATAAGCCACTCTGTCGGCCGGGAAATACTTGGCCGCATCTTTGTAAGAAACTGCGATCTTCTGAGCAAACTTCCCGGCCCACTGATTTACCTTGCCTGGTATGGTATCTGACTCGTGTATAACTACTGGTATACGCAAGATACGCGCCGCGAGCATCACTGGGAAGCTGGCATACCCCCCTTTGCCGAAGATGACGTCCGGATAGAGCTTGTAGACCTGACGAAGTGATATAAGTACCCCCCACCCTGTCTTGAAGAGGTCAAAGAAGTTTAAGATAGAGAAATAGCGACGGAGTTTGCCCGCACTGTTCTTCTTATAAGTGATATTGTTTTCGAAAAGGACTCCTGGGTTGTAAGGAGTGGGAGACATGTAGAAAAGTTCGAGCTCCAAGAGCCTCTTCTCTTTCGCAAGATTATTTAATTCTTCAGCTATAGAAATGATCGGATAGAAGTGTCCTCCTGTGCCGCCGCCGGTAAATAATATTCTCATTAAGTTTCTTGGGTTCTAGAGACAGAGAGCACGATGCCTACTTCGAAGAGAGTGATAAGGAGAGAAGTGCCTCCGTGAGAAACAAATGGCAAAGTAATGCCTGATAGTGGAATCAATCCTAGCATGGCGCCGATATTGACGAATGCTTGGGAGATAATCATTATAACAATTCCAACCACTGCGAGTCTACCGAAGGCATTGGGTGTATTAGATGCAATCTTGAGCCCTCGCATAGCAAAGAGGACGAAGATTAGTAAGAGCGACAAACAGCCTACGAAGCCGAACTCTTCGGCCGCCACGGCGAAGATCGAGTCCCCTACTGGTTCTGGTAGATAAGTGTACTTCTGAATACTCTGGCCGAAACCCCGGCCGAAGAGACCCCCAGAACCGATGGCGATGAGCGACTGCTGGATCTGGAAACTAGCCCCCAGAGCATCGGCCTGTGGGTCCAGAAAGGTCGTGATACGCCCCATGATATATGGCCTCGTGTAGGCCAAAAACGCGATCCCTATGAGACCCGCGAGACCAACCATGAAGACGTAACGCCACTTCCCTCCCGCCGCGACAAACATGACCACCCCGGTAAAAATGATGAGAAGTAGGTTATCAGTGTCGGGTTGTTTCAATAGAAGCACGGCCGATATGGCGAAGAGTATGAGAAGGGGCAAGAAACCCCAGCGAAAAGTTTTTATTCTGTCCTTAACAGAGGCCGCCCAGGCGGCGAAGTAGAGGATGAAAGCAATTTTCATCACCTCCGAAGTTTGGAAGGAGATGGTACCAATTCTAATCCAACGCTGAGCTCCAGCGTGTTCGAAACCAATACCAGGTATCAATACCAATATATTGAGGACGACGGCAGCCAAGAAAAGCCAGAGGGCAAGCTTCCTCCAGATCTTGAAATCTAGGCGAGTAGCCACGAGCATAGCCACAGTGCCCAGAAAGAGACCGAGAACCATCTGTGAGAAAGCGACGTCGGAATAATTGGAGCTTTCTTTGGCCAAGAGACCCAGAGATGCAGAAGAGAAGATGAAAAACCCCACCACTATCAAGATGACAGAGATACTCAGAAACGGTTTATCAACTTTTCCCTTGGCAGAAATCATGTTCAGGAAATTATAACATGGGTGATGATTCAGAATTTTTAAATAAGAAAAGCCGCCACACCGAGAAGCGCAACCCCGATGGGCGGTCCTCTCTTGTGTAGCGGTATCTGATTACGTCAGAAAGCAAACGTCGTCTTTCTTGTCCTGGCTGTTCTCCCAGCAATCTTGTGCCAAGGCGACGCACGTATCGGCAACCATACCAGAGATCATCTTGTCAAACCACGGCTGGACGCCAGAGCAAGCCACGACGATCCCGTGCCGTTTAACCCCGCCCCAAAAAGGCGTGTCCCCGGGGGAAAGCAGGTGTGGCATAACGTCGAGACGATCATGCCAGAGTTGAAGCGCCTTGCTCCGCGCGATCTCATCGAACTTCCAAGGCCACTCTGACCTCGGCCCGAAACTATGCTCGAGAAGCACATGGGGTTTGATCAGGTGGTTCGGGTAGTCCCGTGAGACCTTTTTCATCGCCGGCACGAGTACCACAATGTGACACATCCTTCGGTTGAGGGGGATCTTCTTCTGACTCCATTCGTGATAGAAGCACGCTTGGATCACTGCATCGACGGCGTGTTGCGCCACATCTTTAGTCAGAAACTTCGGGAGCAGAATCTGTTCGGACACAGTCTCACCTCTCTTGTTAATCTCTTCCTATCACCACCCTATCACATCTATATGGCCCTGTCAATACACTAACTAATCAGCGCAAGAATAACACCGGAAATAGCACAGATGACGGAGACGATCCAGTAACGCATAACCACTTTCTCCCTTGGCCAACCCATAGCTTGGAAGTGGTGGTGGAGCGGTGCCACTTTGAAAACTCGGTAGCCATTGAACCATTTGTATACATATATCTGGATGATGTCTGATGCGGTAGTGGCCACTAAAGGGAAGGCGATCACGGGCAATATAAGCACCGAGTCAGTCAGGAAGGCGATCACGGCCAGAACCACTGTCAGAGCCATCATCCCCGTCTCCCCCATATAGAACCGCGCAGGTGGAATATTGAACCATAGAAAAGCGAGTATAGCGCCAGCAATTGCACCAGAGAGCGCTGAAATGTCGATCTGATTATTGGTCCATGCGATGACAGCGAAAGCAGTGAAGACGGAAGCTAATACTCCCCCAGCCAAACCATCGAGGCCATCGATCACAGAGGTCGAGAAGGTGGCAAGCATCACCACGATAAAGAAAGGGATGAACCATATCCCAATCTCCCAACTTCCGCCAAACGGAATATGGATGGAGGTGAAATCAAGTTTGTAATAAAACCAGAAGCTAATAGCTAGGCCAATGAGTGTGACGAGAGCAATTTTTATCTTGCGATAGATGAGAGCATCTTGAGCGAATCTTAAGTGGCCGTAGATATGCAAGAGATCATCAGCAAGCCCTACGAAGGCCGCGAAGAAGAATGCCGCTAGAGGCACCAAGGTCTGACTTCTTGAGAAAAAGTTTAGTTTCTCCGTCACATCTGATGGGTAAATAAGCGAGAGCAGATAGATCACACAGACGGCGAAGAGCACTGCGACCCAGATGATGATACCGCCAACCTTGGGAGTACTAAGTTCGTGCTCCGTATTGTGAATATTTTTGAAAGCCTCTGACGTATCGGCGTTTGTCCTCGGCGAACTTTTCCACATCTTATATCTATAGAAATACCTGGTGAAAAATGGGGTGATAGCAATACCAAGAAAGAATGTGAGAACCGTTGGGAAAATGATCTTTAAAATATCCATATATTAAGGTCTTTTACCTTCGATAAAAACATTGTACCAGATGGCGAGCACCAGAAGGAGGTATATCTTCCTAGAATTATCAGACCTTTTTTCAACATGGTCATCGATAATTTGCGCGATATAAACCACATCCATATGACTTTTGATATAAGGGTTATTAAGAATAGTCTTATAGACATCTAGCCTCTCTTTGGTAAACCAGTTTCGAACAGGCGTGGGAAAGCCGAGCTTCTTACGCTTGCGCGTTGACTCCGGTAATACATTCTTAAAAGCCTGTCGCAAGAGATACTTAGTTTCTCCCCCTCTCCATTTGAATCTATCAGGCAAAGTAACGGCGAGATCTGATACTTTCTTATCAAGAAACGGCACTCGAAGCTCAAGAGAGTGCGCCATGGTCATCTTGTCAGCCTTGGCCAAGATATCTCCGACAAGCCAAGTGTTTATATCTATGTATTGCATCTTGGTCGATTCACTTAAATTTCGAACTTCATTGTAGATACCACCAAGACTAAATTTTGAAACATTTCCCTTCCAAAGTTTTTTGACTTCACTTCCTTGAAACACAGAGGCATTGCCTATATAACGCTCTTCGAGCGTAAGCAATGCTCGCTTGGCGTAATTACTTCCACGTAGTGGCAGAGAGGCTAGAAATTTGAGCACCACGCGTGGTATCCATGTGATCTTCCGACGGGCAAAAGGTTCTAGGTAGATATTGTATCCGCCGAAGAGCTCATCAGAGCCCTCGCCAGAGAGCACCACCTTTACGTGTTTAGCCGCTTCTTGGGCTAAGAAATAGAGCCCGAGAGCAGAAGGATCAGCTACTGGCTCGTCGAAGTGCCATATAGCCTTGGGCAAACTTTTGAAATATTCTTCGGCTCCTATGGTCAATTCTGTATGGTCCGTACCAAGTGGTTCGGAGGTTTCTTTGGCCTCCTTACCTTCGCTCAGAGACTCAAACCCGACGGTGAATGTTTTTATCTTCTTATCCCCTCGAATTTTCTGCATCAAAGTAGCGATGATGCTCGAATCTATACCTCCGGAGAGGAAAGACCCGACAGGCACATCAGCTATCATGTGGTGAGCGACGGAATCCTTCATCACTTCCAAAATCTTTTTAGTAGTCACCTTCTCGTCCAGAGAGTTGTTCTGTTTGAACTCAAACTGCCAATATCTTTTTATTTCAACTGCACCAGTTTCTGCATCCACTACCATGTAGTGAGCTGGTGGAAGTTTGAAAACATTTTTGAAGAAAGTTTCTTCCAGAGGGTTGTATTGGTATGAGAGGTAATTGAAGACCGCTGAATCATTTACTTCTGGTTTGAAATCTGGCAATGCGAGAAAACTTTTTATTTCGGAAGCAAACGCGAGAACCGAAGAAGAATCTTTCAAATAGTACAAAGGCTTGATACCGAAAAAGTCACGCGCGACAAAAATCTTTTTCTCTTCTCTGTCGTATATAGAGAACGCAAACATCCCCCGTAGACGGCCCAAGACTTCCCCTCCCCACTTCAGATACCCGGCCAATATTACTTCCGTATCACTTTCTGTTTGGAAATTGTGATTTGTGATTTGTGATTTTAATTCCCGATAATTATAAATCTCTCCGTTGAAAAAAATCATGTATCGCCCATCACTCGATGTAATCGGCTGTTTACCACGTGCTAGGTCGATGATCGAGAGCCGTCTCATACCTAGAGCCACATGCTCATCGACGAAATAGCCTTCATCATCTGGCCCACGATGAGATATGGCTCGAGTCATCTTCTCGATATCCTCCTTCCTATTTGGCCCAATAACTCCTGTTATGCCACACATACTAGTTGCTACTTATATAAGTCATCACAGCGCCGATGAGAATGCGCATGTCTTCGAACCTGCCGTCTCCTGTCGAACCTAAGATCGAGATAACTATCGGTCGGCCAAGTTCTGGGTCGAAGACGATGGCCAGGTTACCGCCAGCTGTATCAGTGAAGCCAGTTTTAGAAGCGAGTAGCCCGGGGATCTCATCGGCAATATTGTTTGTATTGTTGGCTACATGCGCACGGTTATCGAGTGACGTGATGGTAGTCTTAACCTCCCTAGTGGCCGCGAAGAGTTCTGGATAATTGGCCAATATGTGTGCCATAAGGGTACTGACGTCTCTTGCGGTGCCGTAGGCACCGCCCTTAACATCTGACTCATCCAAACCGGTCTCATTCCAGAAGTAAGTATTTTTGAGACCAAGTTCACCGGCTTTGATATTCATCTCCCCGACGAAATCATTGATAATCTCTTCTGGACCAGCTCCAGCTTTCGAGAGGGCACCGAGTGAGAGTGCTACCGCTCGCATACCATCGTTTGAAGAAGTTAAAAGGGAGAAGTCGAGA
>JBAQWR010000036.1:0-3175 GCA_049299015.1 Minisyncoccia bacterium
AGTATTTTAATATCAAAAATAATAACAGGAGTGGTTATTTGTTTCAAAACAGCGCAAAGATAATAAGAATGGAAAATGATGGACATTATCTATATATTCCTTTTTATATTGATTTGAATTCTCTGGATTCGCTCACATTAAAGAATTATGTCGATGATGAAAAGATATTTAGCTTTCTGACCAGCTATGAGTGGTCAAGTCTGAAAGATTATTATATTGGTAGCAATCATTTACCGATCATTAATCCCGTTATCTTTTACAAAAATTTTGATTTTAATCACGAAAGCTACAAAAGAGAACTCGTCAACCTGGCAGGTCGACGGGATGAGTTAAATTTTGATATTTAGAGGGCCTTAATCTTTTCGGCAATGAAGGAGGTCTCACCGTTACGTTTAGAGACTTTTCCCTTGATGGCGATACAAGCATCCTGGGTCACGAACTGTTTGAATTCACTAAGCACACGGGGGAAGACAGCCACTTCAGTGGTACCGGACAAATCGGAGAGACGCATAAACACCATTCTCTCATTGCCCTTGGTCAAGACATCTCGGATCTCTTCTGCCAATCCTGCTATCACAGCCACGTCACCCTCTTTCATGTCTTGCAGTTTTAGAACATTTACCTGAAGAGTAAGTAGCTTATCTTTGTACGCTTCAAGTGGGTGGCCGGAGATGTAGAGGCCAAGGAGTTCCTTTTCCCATGAGAGCCTGTCTTTCTGCGTGGCCGCAGGTCCTGGGCGTAGTTTGAGGACGGGAATTGTAGAAGTGTCAGACATGAGACCGAAGAGCGAATCTTGATTCTTGGAAGCGTTCATTCTTTCCTTATGATATTCGAGGAGGTTATCTATATTGGCGAGAAGTACACCTCTCTCGTCGAATTCATCGAGAGCCCCACATTTGATAAGTGCTTCGAGGGACTTCTTATTCAAATTTCTATCCTTAATCCGATCGAGGAAGTCTGCAAGATCTTTGAATTTACCGTTAATCTTCCTCTCGAGAGTAATAGCACTAGAAATACCTTCACCGAAGTTCTTGATAGTAGTCAAACCAAAGCGAATCTTATACGGGTTGGGTGGATTATTGACCACGGTAAACTGCGAGAAGCTTTCATTGATAGATGGTGGCAAGACATCTATGCCCATGCGTTTACACTCTTTTATCATCACCCCGATCTTATCTACATCGCCAGATTCTGCCGTTAGTACCGCAGACATATAGATAGCAGGGAAATTGGCCTTGAGCCAAGCCGTCTGGTAAGCCACGAGTCCGTAACTGGCCGCATGAGCCTTGTTGAAACCGTAACCTTGGAATGGTTCGAATAGTTGCCAGAGGGCTTCGGCCTTTTCTTTACTCATGCCACCATGTTTCTGGCATCCTTCGACGAACATAATGTGTTGCTTCTTCATCTCTTCCGGGATTTTCTTACCCACGGCCTTACGGAATTTATCAACATCGCCCCACGAATAACCGGCTACCTCGATCGCGGTCATAAGGAGGTCGTCTTGGTAAACCAACACACCGTAGGTAGTGCTCAAGAAATCTTTCATCTTGGGGTGGAGGTAGGTAGTGGGTTTCTTGCCGTGTTTCCTCGCGATGTATTCCTTGATGTTGTCCATCGGTCCTGGGCGATAGAGAGCCACCATGACGTTGATGTCGTGGATACTTGTCGGTTTGAGGTCTACTAGTGAGCGGGTCATACCGTCACCGTTAAGTTGGAATGTCCCCTCGGTTTCTCCGCGAGCGAGCATTTCAAAAGTTTTTTTATCATCTAGTGAGATTTCTTCCACTTTAATTTTCTTACCATCAATCTTCTCGATACGCGTCAGAGCTTCGGCAATGATGGAGAGGTTTCTAATACCGAGGAAGTCGAATTTCAAAAGTCCGGCTTCTTCTATCGAGTACATATCATACTGGGTGATAACCTTCATCTCGCCCTTGGTATCGTATTGGAGCGGAGTGTAGTCGGTGAGTGGTGTCGGCGAGATGACCACACCAGCGGCGTGGACGGAGATGTGTCTGGCGTTGCCCTCAATTTTCTTCGCCATGTCTACAATGATCTTGGTCTCGGCATCTTCGTCGTAGAGTTTTTTGAGCTCTGGATTTTCTTTCATCGCTCGGACGAGAGTCATGGGGAATCCTTGGGCGCCCATTGGTATAAGTTTGGCTATCTGGTCACCTAGAGTGTATGAGTAGCCGAGCGCTCGAGTGACGTCACGTACAGCTCCGCGAGCCATCATGGTGCCGAAGGTTCCAATTTGTGCGACGTGGTCTTGGCCATATTTCTCACGAGCGTAGTTGATGAGCTCATCTCGCCTGTCGTCTGCTATATCTAGGTCTATATCGGGAGGTGAAGGTCTGTCGGGGTTGAGGAAGCGCTCGAAAGGGAGAGCATATTTGAGAGGGTCTACAGTGGTAATACCAGATAGGTAAGTAACCATGGAGCCGGCCGCCGACCCCCTGGTGTTGGTCAGGATGCCGTTCGTATGTGCATGGCGGAGAAGGTCGGCGGCCACCAAGAAGTACGGAGAATAGCCTTTGTCAGCAATGATTTTCAATTCATATTCGATACGTTCCTTTATTTCTGGAGTTTCTGTCAGACTCTTTTCTTTCAGCCCAGCGTAGACGATTTTTTTCAATTCTTCATCGTAGGTCTTGCCTTTCTCTGCCACATAGTTTGGGAAGACCCATTTGCCGAGTTCGAGTTCCACATTGCATCGCTCGGCGATCTTGGCTGTGTTCTCGAGTGCTTCAGGCGAGAAATCCTTTTTAGCCTGCGCCGGTGTTCTGAAAGACAAATCCTCTTCTTCGTCGAAAGCTCCTCGGCTCAAGTGTTCCTGTATGGAGAGTACAGTGTTGAAGGCCGGCCGATCTTCTGGCTCTAGATAATGCACGTTGTATATCGCAAGCTGGTTTTCTAGGTAGAATCTGTCTTCGAAGATTTCCTTATAATATTTAGCATCTTTTGCTATTGCTATAAGCCCTTCGTTGTATTTTTCTAACAGTTCGCGGTCGATGCGCGGTTTATAGTAGAAACCTTCTAGGTAAGAAGCGGTGACGAGTTTAAGCAGATTTTTGTAGCCAGTCATGTTCTCTGCTAAGAGGACGAGGCGAGTACGTTCGTTGTCTATACGCGCTTCTTTATCGTGCCTTGTGCGGAGAGCGACGTAGAAGTCGAC
>JBAQWR010000037.1:0-1888 GCA_049299015.1 Minisyncoccia bacterium
CCATATCTGTAGCTGTATTGATAGACTCATTTATCCCAGCAAGGTACAAAGTTTTGACTGAAGCAATGTTGACCGATTGGGCCAAGGCATTGCGGAGAGTGATCGGCCCATGAGTCTTCTCGTTGAAGTTGCTCGGAGAGTAGCATCTACCCTCTGAGGTGAAGTTGTCCGGGCTACACGAAGTAGAGAATTGAGTCTTGAGATCGAAGACCACAGTCTCCGGGCTGTACCCCTTCTTAAACACGGTGGCATAGACGAATGGTTTGAAGGCTGATCCCGGTTGCCTCTCGGCAAGCGCGATATTTACCTTGCCATCTATTTTCTCGTCGAAATATCCTCGAGAGCCGACCATAGCTAGGATCTGGCCCGTGTTCGGGTCTATGGCCACGAGACCGGCATTGGAGGCATTGAGTCTCTTGGCATTCTCCAACGCTTTTTTAGTCAGGATTTCTTCCGACTTTTTCTGCAGATCCCAATCTAGGGTGGTTATGACTTTCAGCCCACCTTTTGCCACCACTTCTTCACCATATTTTTCTACCAGAGCTTGTTTAATAAAGAAGACGAAGTGGGGAGCCTTTATCCCTATAGTTGCTTTGTCTATAAACTTAACCTCCTCTGCCAGAGCGAGATTGTATTCCTCATCATTTATTAACTCCTCATCCCTCATCTCCTCCAACACCATATTTTTCCGTTTTTCCAGAAGTTCTCGGTTAGGTCCGTAAGGTGAGTAATATGTCGGGCCCTTAGGTAGGGAAGCCAGATAAGCTGATTCTGCGAGAGAGAGATCGGAGGCATTTTTCCCGTAGAAGTACTGGCTTGCTTCTTCGACACCGTAGATTACACCGCCATAAGGCATTTCATTTAGATATGTATTTAGAATCTCGTCTTTCGAATATTTTTTCTCGAGTCTAACTGCCAAAATGATTTCCTTGATTTTGCGAGATATGGTTTTCTTGTTTGAGAGTAGGGTATTTTTTACAACCTGTTGAGTAATGGTGGATCCTCCTTGGGTAAAGTTTCCGGAAGTCAGGTCTGCCTTCAATGCTCTTATTATAGAAGGCAGACTAAAACCGCCATGTTTATAGAAGTTCTTGTCTTCTATGGCAATAGTAGCCTTTACCATGTTTTGCGATATATCTTCTAGCGGGACTTCTGTCCTACGCATAGATCCGTGGATGTCGTAGAGAAGAATTTTCCCAGTGCGGTCGTAGATCTTGGTGGATTCTGCCACCTGGCGGTTATGGAAGTTACTTATACGAGGTAAGGGGACGAGCAAGGCTGATAGAGCAACCATCAAAAAGAATAAGCCGAGAGTTGAGCTCAGTAATATGGCAGGGTGGGTTCCCTTGAGTTTTTTATACAGTTTCTTAACCTGTCTGGTTGTTTTTCTGGCTCTCATATATGATTTTTAGCTTCTCGAGTCCGCGGTGCAATTGAACAGCTGTAGTGTTTTTTGTCTGCCCTGTGATACTAGCCATTTCTTCGAGTGACAAACCTTTGATATATCGCATATGCATAACTCCTTGGTATTTTTCCGGTAGGCATTGGATTAGAGTTGACGCAGTGCCCCTTTCTAAAAAATTTGCAAGATTATCATGAGACGGACTACTTGGCTCAAAACCCTTTTCTAAAAGCAGGTCGAGTGATAGTGTTTTTCGCTTCCTGTATTCGTCTATGATAAGACCGTTTAAAACGTGATAGAGAAAGGCCTTCATCACCTCTATCTTTCCTCCTTTGACTAGATACTTCCAAGTTCTCATGAAAGTGTCTTGCACTAGGTCCTCACTAACTACAGGATCGTGTACTTTATAGAAAGCGTGGGAGCGGAGACCTTTTTGATAGTCGTGGTGCGCTATGGATAGTATTGATTGCTGGCGGAGTACTTGTC
>JBAQWR010000038.1:0-24886 GCA_049299015.1 Minisyncoccia bacterium
TAATTTTCTGCTGAAAATTTGCTCGACCCCGCCTCGGCCCGTCGGCCTCCGGCTTTCTCATCCATACCCTTCTCGCAACGATGCTTCGCGCAGACTGCACCCCGGCAGTCTTTGCGAATCATTGCGGAGGGTGAGGGATTCGAACCCTCGGTACCTTGCGGCACACACGCTTTCCAAGCGTGCGCACTAGACCACTATGCGAACCCTCCTTGGTGAGGTCTACATTACCATATTTAAATAAGTTTTATAAAAAGAAAAAAGCGGGGGTATCACTACCCCCGCCCTTTGACGAACCCGCCGGCGTCGGTCAGTCGACGCGATTATACATGGGCTCGAGGCCCGACACCCGCACCGCCATGGGCGGTCCGTTAGAGTTCTCCATCTCTGGAATCTCCTCTCTGGAAAGAACGTTGCGACCATCGGCTGGCCGGGCCCGACTGGGCGCCGCCGCCTAACTACTTAACCTTAGCACCTTTCATAGATATTGTCAAGTACTTTTATATATTGCGTAATTAAGCCTTTTTCTGCCTCTCTTTTAAAATATTATCGGCTTGTCTTATCTCATCTTCTATTCCTTCTATAAAATCATATTTTTCTACTTCATCTACACTTATCCAAGCAAATTCTGTTGCATCTTCATCAAGTTTAACTTCTCCAGACACATATTCGGCTATATAAGTCAGACCTAGCACTGGGATACCATCTGGACGAATAAATGTGTAGTCGAGTAAATATTCTGGTTTACCGATCTCCACATTAACCTCTTCCCTAATCTCTCTTCTTAAAGTATTTTCTAGTGCACCATACCACTGCTTCGCTCCTTGTGTACTGGATTTGGTATTTATGTAGTCATCGACCTCGAGACCTCCTCCAGGCACGGTCCATTTACCAGGCATTACTTTCTTGTGAAGCGAGCGCTTGGTAACTAGATATTCAAATTTTGGATTATAGATTATTGCCGTAACCACAATCCTATGAAGTTCTTTATCCTTTATTTCCATACGCCACTACTTTGTTACGGCCGGATTCTTTGGCCTGATAAAGTGCTTTGTCAGCCAACTCAACAATTTTTAATACTGTTGTCTTCTTTCCTGCAGAAGCGACACCGGAACTTACGGTCACTTGGAGATCCTTTGCCTTAGAGAATTTAAGACTCTCCACTTTCTTCCTAATCTCCTCTGCTTTGGCCATAGCATCTTTCTCATTAGCACCCAAGAGAGACGCCACCATTTCTTCCCCGCCCCAGCGGGCCAGAGTGTCGCCCGCGCGGAGACTCTCTTGGATAGCCAATGCTACCTTTTGTAGAACGTAGTCACCCACAGCGTGGCCATAGGTGTCGTTCACCTTTTTGAAATGATCTATGTCAAAGAAAATGATGCTGATGTTTCTGAATCCGAACCACTCTTTGCGCTTGCCCTCTTCATTGGATGCTATGGAAGTAAGATAGACTCCAAGCTCTTCTTCGAAGAAGGCACGAGTTTTGACCCCTGTAAGTGGGTCATGGATAAGGTCTCTCTCGAGACTCTGAACTTGTGTCTCAAGTTCGACTATGCGACTGTCTTTGTCTTGGTACATTTTGATCATCATATCCTACCATCGCCCACTGGCGCCACCGCCACCAGACATACCCCCGCCGAAACCTCCAAATCCACCCGAATGCCCCCCGCCTCCACCGCCAATCCACCAAGGAGGTGTGCCGTGCCGGGCTAGAGAATTCTTATAAGCTCTTGAAACAATGAAGTCGAAGAGTAACCCAACCAATATACAGATACCAGCGACGAGAATTGTGGAGAAGATTACATAGCCCAGGATCCCTCCTATAATTCCCCCCAGCCACCAAGATTTGGATCGTCCCAGTATGGACACGAGATAGATTAGCCCGAAGATAAGATACGGAATCCAATCGGACCATGGCCATGAGTTAGACTGTGAGCTCTCAGGCATCCCCTCGCCTCTCGCAAGACCCATGAGTATATCCGTGGCGCTACTGATACCCCCATCGAAATCTCCGGCTTGAAATGCTGGTGTCAGTATTTCCCTGATGATCCTGCCACTCTCTATATCTGTCACCACAGGCTCTAGCCCATAACCCACTTCAATACGCATCTCCCTGTCCTCGATAGCTATGAGGAGTAAAAGACCATTATCTTCCTTCTCCTTGCCAATCCCCCATTCTTGGAAAAGTTTTTCCGCGTAAGTTTCTACGGTCTCATCTCCGAGTGCGGGAATAGTAACTACAGCAATCTCAATCCCAGTATCTTGAGAAAACTGTCCTAGCTTCTGGTTGAGAGAAGAGACGGTCTCTGGTTTGAGAGCACCGGCAAAGTCGTTTACCAGCCCACTCGGGTTTCCAGGAGAGGTGTAACCGAATACGAGAAGAGGAGCGAGCAGGAGAGAAGCGACGAGAAATCGCTTAAACATCTTTTATAAATTTACTGTTGGGGCAAGTTCTGTACCAGCCGCTGCTTCGAAGTAAGCACGCTCGCCGAAGCCGAAGAGGCTGGCGAGGATCATCCTTGGGAATCTTTTTACAGACACATTGTAGTCACGGACCATATCGTTGAAACGGGTACGCTCTACTGATATGCGATTTTCTGTACCTTCAAGCTGAGTCATAAGGTCCTGGACAACGGCAGAGGATTGCAATTGAGGATAGTTCTCCATGATAACCAAGAGTCTACCGAGGGCGCCCTCGACTTGAGTCGCGGCAGCCGCTTTCTCGTTTGGAGATGTAGCACCACTATAGCGGGTACGTGCTTCTGCGATGTCGCCGAAGATAGTCTGCTCTTGGGTCAAGATACCTTTGACCGAGTTTACAAGGTTAGGGATAAGATCAAATCGCCTCTGGTATTGTGTCTCTACCTTGGCCCATTGGGCATCGACTGACTCATTGAGTGTTATCAAACCGTTATAACTAGAGAATCCCCAGATGGCTAATACCGCGATGACTGCTATTACTATAAGTGTACCTTTTTTCATATTTATTTTTTAGTTTGTCGCCAAATTATAAAACAATTTAGTAATCCATGCCACCCTGGCCGCCATGAGAGTGTTCTTTTTCTTCCTTCGGTTCGTCGGCGATAGCCACTTCGGTAGTCAGGAGGATGGCGACAGCGGAAGTGGCGTTCTCAAGTGCGCACCTTGCCACTTTGACCGGGTCAATAATCCCCGCTTCAAACATGTCAGTGACAAAAGTATCGGTCAAAGCATCATAACCAGAATTGGATTGACCTTTGAGCACTTCGGCTAGTACAACCCCATCTTCTTTGCCAGCATTTTTGGCAATCTGTCTTAAGGGTTCCTTGAGAGCCTCAACCACTGCCATATAACCTGCAGAAAATTCTGCTGCCTCGGCATTTTCGTGCGCCATCTTGGCTTCCTTAGATTCTTTGTATTTCGCTTCAATCTTTTTAGAAACTTTGGCGAGAGCGGATCCACCACCAGCCACGATACCTTCGCTGATAGCGGCCTTGGTAGCATTGACGGCATCTTCGATCTTCAATTTGAGATACTTCATCTCGGTCTCGGTAGCCGCACCCACACGGATCACTGCTACTCCACCGGAGAGTTTACCAATGCGTTCATCTAACTTTTCTATATCAAATTTGGAAGTAGTATTTTTCCTCTGGCCTCGTAGACTTTCTACTCTCGCTTCTATCTCCGCCTTCTTGCCCTTACCGCCGACGATGACCGTACTGTCTTTGGTAGAAATTACTCTTGAGGCTCGGCCGAGCATATTGAGTTCGGCATTCTCGAACTTGATGCCAAGCTCATCGGAGACAACCTTGGCTCCGATCGTCACCGCGATGTCGGCCAGCATTTCTTTCTTCTTGTCTCCGTAACCCGGTGCTTTGATAGCCAAGACATTGAAACTCCCACGAAGCTTGTTGAGGATAAAGGTGGTCAGAGCCTCCCCATCCACGTCCTCGGCGATGATCACCAAATCTTTCTTTCCAGTAGCAGCCAACTTTTCGAGAAGTGGCAAAATATCTTTGATCACCGAAATTTTCTTGTCCGTCACGAGTATTGCTGGGTCACGATACTCAGCTTCCATCCTTTCAGTATTGGTGATCATGTAGGGCGAGAGATACCCTTTATCGAACTCGAGACCCTCGACAATTTCTGAATCCACACCGAAGGTTTGTGATTCCTCGACTGTCACTACACCATCCTTACCAATTTTTTTAATAGTGGAAGCGATGATAGTGCCGATTTCTTCTGATTCAGCAGAAATAGTGGCAATTTGTTTGACCTCGCTATCGGCCTTGATCGGTTTGCTCATTTTCTTGAGGGTATCTACGGCATCTTTGGTAGCTTGTTCAATGCCTCGGCGAATACCCATAGAGTTGGCGCCTGAAAGCGATTTTCTAAAACCAATTTCCACAAGAGCTTGAGTGATGATGACCGAGGTGGTGGTGCCATCGCCTGCTGTGTCATTGGTCTTGGAGGCTACTTCTTTGACAATCTCGGCACCCATGTTCTCAAACTTATCTTTGAGAGTGATGTCCTTGGCGATGGTGACACCATCGTTGGTGATGATTGGCGCGCCGTAGCCCTTATCCAAAACTACATTTCTCCCGCGTGGGCCGATAGTGATCTTGACCGCATCTCCGACCTTGTCTACTCCGCGCTTGAGTGCTTCGCGAGCATCTTGATTAAAAAGAATTATCTTCGCCATGATCTTATTTGATTATTGCAAGAATGCTGTCCTCTTTTAATAAATAGAGTTCTTCGCCCGCTTGTTCTACTTCGTCGTAGCCGTATTTGGAGAAGATAACCGTGTCGCCGACCTTGATACGCACTGGCACTAATTTCCCGTCGACAAACTTCCCTTCCCCGACTGCTAGAACCTTGCCCTGAGCTGACTTCTCTTTGGTCACTGAATCTGGAAGTATGATGCCGTAATTATTCTTCTTCTCACCCTTGGCCTCGGCCTCTGTAAACGGTCGGACTAAAACTCTGTCTCCCACTGGTTTGATCTGCACTGGAGTTTTTGTATTTTTCTTTTTCATAGCTGGCATATTATAGACTAACTCTCTACTTGACAAGTACAACAAAAAAGTCTTGCGCTCGTGGGGTCACGTGACCCCACTCACACAAGACTCCGCTCCTCTAAGAATTGTTCTCGACTTCTTCGGTCCACCTCTTCGAGACCTTCTATGGCCTCTTCTTCCAAAAAGAACCTTTCGCAACCTGGCTCGTCGCAGACGAACCCAGCCCCGAGTTTGTGGTACTTGATCTTCTCTTTGTGGCAGTGCGGACACTTCATCACAAGCCCTCCAGGGTTTCTATTTAAAATACTAACACGCAAATATTTGTTTGCGCACTGGGGATAAATCGTGCTAATATAGTCCGGTACAAGTAATGGGCCAGATTCTTACCTACATTCAAATTGTCCTTAGCCTTCTTCTCATAGCGGGAGTGCTCCTCCAACGCTCAGAAGCAAGTCTAGGCTCAGCCTTCGGTGGCGATAGCGCTATGGGTGGGCGTTTTATGCGTCGCGGATTTGAGAAGATCCTATTCAACGCTACCATCACAGTGGCGGTCCTTTTCGTCATCTCTGCTTTCGCAAGCATTCGACTCGGCTAATTAGTCCGACGATCTCACTACATAAGTAAAAAGATGAATTACAAAGAACTGCGAGCCCTCGCTAGGAGGCGCTTCAGAATTCCAAAAGAAGGTTCAATACGCAGAGTCTTGCGTTCGTTTACCATAGCGGAGAACGCGGTTTTCTATTTTCTTGTCTCTATCTTTGTCCTCTCAGGCATTGTCCTTGTCTGGAATGTAAACAATGCTTTCCTGATAGAAGTCCCTACTCGTGGAGGTACCCTGACAGAGGGGGTGGTCGGCAATCCGCGTTTTATCAACCCTGTTTTGGCTATCTCAGAAGCGGACAAAAACCTGACAGCTCTTATCTACTCAGGCCTGGTACGCATTAGCCCAGAAGGCGAAATTCTCAATGACCTAGCCGAAGGAATATCAATCTCAGAAGATCGTCTAACTTATACGCTAAAGATCCTCGAAGACGCTCGTTTTCACGATGGGTCAAGTATCACGGCCGATGATGTCATCTTCACAGTCGGCAAGATTACTGACCCTGTTATCAAGAGTCCAAGGAGAGGCAACTGGGACGGTGTCACCGTGGAGAAGATTGATGATAAGACAGTCTCCTTCACCCTCAAGCAAGCTTACACCCCATTTATCTACAATCTGACTATCGGCATCCTACCTAAAGAGATTTGGAAAAATGTCTCCGACGATGAATTCTCATTTAGCCAATTCAATACCTTACCTATCGGCTCCGGGCCATACAAGGTGGAGAGAGTCGAGAGAAACTCTGGCGGTATACCAGATTTCTATAGCCTCATCCCCTTCGATGACGCTTTCGATCACTCACCTTTTATCAAAAATTTGATTTTCAGATTTTATACTAGCGAGGCTGCTCTCATCGACGCCTACAATGGTCGATCTATAGACAGTCTAAGTGGCGTATCACCAGAAAAGATCTTGGAGCTCGAGACAGATAGCTCTGGAGTGATCTCTTCACCTCTACCCCGCGTCTTCGCAGTCTTCTTCAATCAGAATCAATCAAAAGTACTTTTGAACAAAGAGGTGCGCCAAGCTCTTGACCTAGCAACTCCGAAACAAGAGATAGTGGACAAAGTACTTGGTGGATACGGAACTGTTATCAACGGACCTCTACCAGCCGGTACCTATCCTTGGACGAGTGTTGAAAAGACGATTGCTCCCTCTAGTGAAAGTCTAGAGAAGGCCAAAGAACTATTGGCAAAAGCAGGTTGGAAAGCTGATGAGGGTCGAGAACTCTTGAAGAAAAAGAGTGGTTCTGCTACTATATCTCTGTCGTTTACTATCTCTACGGGTGACGCTCCGGAGCTTCAGGCGGTGGCAGAGGAACTTAGAACTGCGTGGAGTAAGCTCGGTGCCGAGGTCAAGATCCTAGTTTTTGAAACTGGCGATCTCAATCAAAATGTCATCCGTCCGAGAAACTTCGACGCTCTTCTTTTCGGCGAAGTGGTTTCGAGAGACGCCGATCTATATCCCTTCTGGCACTCTTCACAGAGGACAGACCCGGGGTTAAATATCGCCCTCTACGCCAATAACCGCGCTGACAAACTCTTAGAAGATGCTAGGAGTGCGAGCAATCCAGACGCAATAGAGAAAAGTTATAAGACCTTCGTAGAAGAATTGCGTGCCGATGTTCCAGCAGTCTTCCTCTACACACCTGACTTCCTCTATGTCATACCAGAGAAGGTGAAGGCTATCAGTCTCGACTCTCTCACAGTTTCTCAAGACAGATTCTTGGGTATCAGAGACTGGTATGTAGAGACAGATAAGGTTTGGAAAATATTCGTCAATTGAAAATTCTAAATTGAAAATTAAAAATTATGACTCTTAACACATTTACACATAGTCTGCGGCAGAAAAGTATGCGCCGAAGGTCCAATGCGCCAATAGCGACCAAGAAACCCCACGACATAGTGCCTCCCCTTGGAGACAGTATTCGTATAATCCCACTTGGTGGAGTGGAAGAAATCGGTAGAAATATGACCGTCATCGAGTACGGCGAAGATATCATCGTCATCGATGCTGGTATACAGTTTTCCGACGATGATACACCGGGTATCGACTACATCCTGCCTAATACCAAATACCTAGAAGATCGCAAGGATCGCATACGCGCTTTAGTGATAACTCACGGCCACCTCGATCACATCGGGGGTATACCTTATGTTATCGGTCGTCTCGGTAACCCACCGATTTATACCAGAGAGTTTGGGGCTCTTCTTATTCAGAAACGACAAACGGAATTCCCCCAGCTACCTCCTCTCAATCTTCGTGTTATCGATGCCAATGATAAATCGGCTACTGTCATAACCCCCAATCTCAAGCTACGTTTCTTCGGTCTAACTCACTCTATCCCAGATTCTACTGGTGTTATCATCGAGACCCCTTACGGAGATATCGTAGACACAGGTGATGTGCGGGTAGAAAACGAGAACGGAGTAATAGCGGAAAAAGAATATGAACAGTACAAAATGTTCAAAGATCGCAATGTCCTACTCTTCACCATGGATTCAACTGGTATCGATAAGGCAGGATTTTCTCCCTCGGAAGCCTCGATCCTCAAGAATATCGACGGGATAGTCAAAGAGGCTCCCGGGCGCTTGATCATCGCCACATTTGCCTCACAGGTAGAGCGTATTATCGAGTTTTTGAAAAGCGCCAAGCATTATGGCAAAACAGTTTTTATCGAAGGTAGAAGCATGAAGACCAATGTCGACATCATCAAGCACCTCAACCTCACTGATACCTCACACATCATGCCGGTGGAAGATATCGAGAAGTATCCTCCAAACAAAGTCATGATGATCGCTACTGGTGCCCAGGGTGAAGAATTTGCCGCACTCGGAAGAATGGCGAACAAGACTCATAAGCAGGTTCGTCTCCAACCTTCAGACACCATTATCCTCTCCTCATCCGTCATCCCTGGCAATGACAAGTCTGTTCAGAAGCTCAAGGACAACCTCTCTAGGCACAATGCCAGGATCATCACTTACCTAGATTCAGACGTGCATACATCGGGCCACGGTAAGCGAGGAGAGCTCGAGTGGGTACACAAACAGATTCCTTACAAATTCTTCATGCCGATTCACGGCTATCACTACATGCTCAAACAGCATGCAGAAATGGCTCGCCAACTCGGCTGTCCCGCTGAAAATATCATTGTGCCAGACAACGGAAGCATTATTGAGATTCAAGATAAGGGTACCAAGTTTGTGAAGCTACAGGAGGAGGCCCCTTCTGGAGATATGGTGGTGGAAGGTCTCTCTATCGGCGACTTACCGGAAGTGGTGATCAGAGACAGGAAGATGCTTGCCGCCGATGGTATATTCGTCATCATCGCCCTGATCAATACTCGCACAGGTCACCTCAAGAAATCGCCAGATATCATCGCCCGAGGGTTCGTTTATCTGAGAGAATCACAAGAGCTTCTCTCTGAGGCCCGTAATGTCATAAAGCGCTCTATCGAGTCTACTACTGTAGGAATGAACCCGATCAATTTCGACTATGCCAAAAATGCAGTAACCGAAGATATCTCGCGCTTCCTCTTCCAGCGTACGGCCAAGAAGCCGATAGTTATACCAGTAATATTGGGCGTCTAGATTATCCACAGCTAGCTGTTTCTAGTAGTTGACATTCAAATTCTATAGGAGTATATTTAAGGAGTAAGGCGCTCTCCGCAAGGTGGGCGCTTTACATTTTATAAGAGTTCTTTTTTTTCAATACATGACCGAACCGACAAAGATAAGGCCGTTGACTATTAGCCAGCCAGTATAGATAAAGATGAGGGGCTTCTCTCGGCGCATGATGCCGTAAACGATCCATGGGATGTCGAGGATAGAGAGTGTTATCCAAGTGATGGGTTCGATACCCCCAGCCTCTTTGCCCATATAGATAAGCTTGAGCTGGGGGAACATCATGGCAAGCGAGATGATGCCGGAGACGTAGACCGCTTTGTCTAACAAGCTCAATGGCTCTCCCTTCTGTCTTCTGCCTACGTGGACGTGATGGATCGACATAAATTATTAATAGACGCCGAGAATTTTGAAAATAGGAGCCATGAATGGATCGAAATCAGTACCGTAAACTATAGCCCCACCCAAGCCCCCGGTGATGGTGATAGATACAAGACCGAGGAAAGCTAATGGGATCAAGATGTATGAGCGTGTGACAAAGGAGAAAACTTTCAACACAGAAAAATGTTTTGATAAATAACCAAGAGCAATGAGGCCAAAAATGGCGATAGCTACCATGGCAAAAGCTTCATGCATCTCGATTAACTTTGCTCCCTCAACTTCAGGCCCAGTCAGAAATGCCGCGATAGCAAAGAGTTCGCCAGAAATTACCAAAGTAGCTTTGATATAAAACCAGTATGGTTTCTCGAGAACTTTCTGGAACCTGACAAGCTCGAAAATAGCATAGAGACTAAGTAGAGCTATGGGAAAGTGAACTACTATTGGGTGAATGTTCATGTTATTTCTTAAATTGTACTATATTTGCTGCCTTTATCTCAATCTTCTCGGCTTGGCGCAGTTTCTTAATTTGTTTTGGAGAAAGGATTTTAGTATGGGGAGAGATATCTAGAGCATGTGCAAGGTCGGCCAAATTTTCTGTGGTAGTAATCCAATCAGTTCCTAATTTAGACAAATCAAATGGCTTGGAGAAACTTCTCAAAGTCTTCTTGCCATTGTTTAAGAAATATTCGTGGAAGTAAGACATGACAAGTTCTCGTACATTCTTATAAACAGGCTCACGATAACGCAAAACAGAATGATTTGTCTTGGAGATCGCGCCCCAATACTTCCGCCCACCAGAGGCGGGTCCGCCAGTCCGGGTGGCGGAGAAAAGGGTCAGGACGTGGTCGAGATCTGGCCGAGCGGTTTTGAGGTCTAGTATAAGTGGCTTGCGACCCTGTATCCAGAGTGCTGTAGCCGCAAGTAGAGCACCTTCAAAGCAGTGGGCCCGACCGCTCTTGAGGGTGGCTCGAACGGAGTTGTGAGTCTCTCCCCTCTTCTCGAAGTTGAAAGGTAGGGTGTTTAGAAAGTCCTGAATTTTGGCCGGAGTATTGAGACTCTTGAGTAGGTGGTATTGTTTGTGGTCTAACCCAGAATCCACAAGTGTAAGTGGTTGTTTCTTCATTGTGACTATCTTACAATATGATTCCAGACACGCCACCCCAGACGGAGAGTGCTAGATGAATTACGACGACGCTAAAGAAAGTGATCTTCAGTACGAAATCGATTCGGCAACCAGGACGATCCAGAGAGAAGAGGAACGTCGTACTAGAGCGCGAGAGGCTCTAGATCTTCTCAAATCAAAGTCCGCGCCGAAGGGTGGAGAACCGAGACACCAAGAGGTGTCTGCGTAGCCCCAGCGCTGACAGGAGTCCCCTGTCAGCGCTGTCGTTGTCTTAAGACTTCTTAGGGATAATGAAGATGGCGAGGATGTACGCTACTACGCCCGGCACCACTCCACTGAAGATAACCACAAGTAGCCAGAACAGACGTAGAAGGACCGGATCTACCCCAGAATACTCACCTAGCCCGCCACAAATCCCCGCGAAGACCTTATTGGTATGACTCCTATATAATCTTTTTGTTTCCATATATCTATTATAGCAAATTTAAGAATTTACCTCATATTATCCACACATAACAACAAATATATATTGACAAACGATAAGCACTAAATTAAGATAGAGATATAAAAATTTACAAAAACCAATCATGAAAAGAAGTTCAACAATATTGCTTCAGGTGGTCCTAGTGCTTATCGGCATTGGCGTTCTTGTCCTTATGCTGTGGGAACCCCACATTGAGGGCAGGAATGTGGGCGCCACCGTCTTTGAGATCTACTTCAAAGATCCATTTTTGGCGTATGCCTATATAGCGTCTGTTTCGATTTTCGTGGCCCTCTACCAGGCTTATAAGATATTGGGGAATGTAAGACAAAATAAATCATTCTCGCGGGCGACTGTGAATGCTTTCCGGACTATAAAACATTGCGCGCAAACCCTTGTCGCTTTTGTTGTCGGGGCAGAAGCATACCTGTTGATAGTCCGGCCCGGCGATGACATTGCGGGCGGTGTCTTTATAGGTCTTCTTATAATTTTTGCCTCTGGCGTAGTCGCTACCGCCGCGGCCTTGTTTGAAAACCTTTTGCAAAATGTAGTGGATATTAAATCAGAGAACGATTTAACCGTCTAAAAAATATGGCAATAATTACTAACATTGATGTCATGCTGGCAAAAAGGAAAATGAGCGTTACCGAGCTAACTGAAAAGGTGGGTATAACCATGGCTAACCTTTCTATACTCAAAAATGGTAAGGCCAAGGCAGTGAGACTCTCAACCTTAGAGGCAATCTGCAAGGCCCTAGAGTGTCAGCCCGGCGATTTATTAGAATATAAAAAATAATTAAAAAATATGGAAAACAAGATACTTGCATCGAAGACAGAAGTTGGCATGACACTTCTCCTATCACTCTTCTTTATTATCTTCGTGTGGGGCATGTGGACCAGAGAAGTCTTTGCCCTTGGAATCAATCTCTCTATCTACCTTGCTTCGGCTACCCTGTTTTTCGTCTCTCGATTGCGCAAGAATCATAAATACCAAGCAAGCGATCTTGGATGGATCATCCCCTTGCTATTGCTTGCTCTCTCCTTTGCTCTCTATGAGAATAACTTCTTCAAGACATTTAGTCTTCTGGTATTTCCTATACTAGCCTCGCTCTTCTATGTCTACGGTTGGGTGGATAGAAAGTTAGAGATTGATTGGAATACTCTCTTTGTTGTAAAGATGGTCAAACAGTTTTTCAGTTTCTTTGCATATCTTGCTACCTCTGTGCGACTTCTAATCGATACTATTTATAATAAAGAAAAAGCAGAGAGAGGAATGGTTAAGAGAATAGTGATTGGCTTAATCCTTCTCCTAATCTCACTACTTATCATCATCCCCCTCCTTTCTGGTGCTGACCCGGTCTTTGCTAGTAAACTCAAACCCTTCTATGACGCTATTATCGAGATAGTATCCACCTCCATTGTTGCCAAAATAGGAGTATTTGTAGTCTTGACTCTCGGCACCCTAACTTCCCTTATGGCTTGGGGACGACCTCAAGCAATTGAAAGCACTACAAAAGAAGTCCGCCGAGATCTTGTAGTTACGAGCATTGTTTTGGGAGGAATCTTTGTCATCTATCTCATCTTCCTATGGATACAGCTCGATCGCTTGTGGGTTGGAGTATTGCCATTCGATTTCAAAGAAACGGAAGATCTGGTGAAAAGTGGTTTCTGGCAACTCCTATTTCTCTCGCTCGTAAACCTGGGCTTCTTCTTCGTCCTCTATAGGAAGACGGCGCCGGTAGGGCAGAAATTGTTAGGTCTATTTTCTCTAGCCTCGATACTACTCTTGGTTTCTTCAGCCCACAGAATGGTACTCTACGTCACTCACTACGGATTTAGTTACGAGAAGTTCTATGCATCATATGTGGTATTGTTTTGCGGAATACTTTTCCTCTGGCTCATCTCACGACTCTTTGTGAATAGAAAATCGAATGTGGTTAAGTTTCTGGCCTTCCAGTTTCTCTGGATGTTTGCTCTGGTAGGAGTATTCCCTGTCGAGCAATTCATACTGAAATCCAATATGGCACTAGTCGAGAGGCCAGACTCCAAGATTAAATTATTTGAGATGAGTATGCTCTCTCCAGATGTTTTGCCAGAAATCAAAAAATACAAAGAAGAAGGAAAACTAACCGAGCCTGAGGAATACGACTGGAACTCTTGGATAGTAAAACAAGAAGAAATAATTCAGAATAAAAAGTGGTATGAGTCTACACTAAGCTCTATTAGGGCACACGAGTAACTTCGGTTTCTAGCGGTGAGTACAACCGGCCCAACAACAAGGCCTGCGCTTTCCTTCTTTAAGCTCTATAGGCACTCTCTTGACGTGGTCTTTTCTTGTCTCTAATTTCTTGACAGACACAACCCAGCAAATCCATTCATTGCGCGCAAGTGGCGTGATATCCTCCCATTTAGCAAGAGCTTTTATGTCAGAAGTAAGAACTTTCCGTAAATCTGCCGGCAACTTATGCACGATAAACCACTACTTAACAAACTCCATTTTCTTTACCGTGGCCCCGCGCTCACTCATTTGAGCATGTACGGACACTTTTGCTGCTTCCATAAATTGGTCTGGCTTGCATACAGCTTTAGTTCCATCGAGACTTGTACACTGGCTTGATGCATCAAAGAACAGGGGTACAACATTGCCAAGTTTGCCATTCTCTTCGAACACTAGGTGCCAATTCTTGTTATTGTATGGTTTAGGAACTGAAGTTTTAATCAAGAAACCCTCCTTTTCAAAACTAAATTCCCGCACTGGTGCTATTTCTCCAAGTGAGCACTCAATCTCATCGATAAGCCAGCCGTCATTAGACTTACTAAGTGTGACGACAGCTTGCTCGGTTACTTTTTTGTCACGTGACATAACAAGTATTTGTGCTTCGTCTTTGTTCTCGTACACAGTCCTTGTGGAGATATTTTCTGGTACTACTTTTTGACACAAAACTGGATCAGGGGTTGCATTTGGCGCACTTACTAGCCGAGCACTGAGTGCTTTACTCAATAGTGGTGATTTGGCCAAATCCGCGCGACTTGGATCTGCTGTTGCAGGTTGTTTTAGAGCTAGAAGCCATGCGTCATAAAAAGTTGAAACTGTGTCGGTGGTGTCCAAGGTTGCTGAGGACTGCCCTCCTTCTCCGACCGAATCAGAATCCTTATTAAACAGCCAAACGCCTACTACAAGCAAAACTAGGACCACCACCCCTCCGATAATCGTTGTTTTTTTCATATGTCAATTATATCAGAACCTATTTCCAGAGCAAAGCTGCGGGACTTGGACTCGAACCAAGATAACCGCCTTTTCACCCCGCATAGTCTGGCGGGGCAAGGAGGGCGGAGTCCTACTTCACCCCGCCAGATTTATTTCCAGCCAAAGCTGCGGGACTTGGACTCGAACCAAGATAACCGCCTTCAGAGGGCGGAGTCCTACCATTAGACGATCCCGCAGCTTTGGCAAGAAACTTCTTCCATGCATTACCACCTTTCCAAGACTTTAACTTTATTTCTCGCTGTCTCGCTTCTGATAAACTACTAAAGTTTTCAACATATATCAATCTCCACGGTTTACCTGGACGAGTTGACGAGACATCACCACGATTATGTCTCTCGAGTCTTTCCGATGGAAGAAGTTTTGTAATTCCAACATAGTGCTTGTTTTTAGAATTTTTAAGGATATATAGACTGGCCATAAATCTGGCGGGGCAAGTTAGACGATCCCGCAGCTCTACTCTTGAATGAATCTAACTTAACAAAAAATCCTTCAATTTACCATTTTAAATGCTCAAGGGGCGCGCATCGCGGCGCGCCCCTCTTCTATCGCTTTTCGTCTTCTTCAAAACGAATCTTGCGTTTCCTTTCGAGTCTGGGGGTATATCTAACGGGCAACAGATCAATTTGAAGCCCGAATTGATTCAAAACCTTGATCTCACAGTCACTGCAGAGACCAAAGTAGGTGCTCTTCTTCTCTTCTTTGCACTCGTAGCACTTCTTCATGTGACCCCCACCCTAGACCCTTTGACTCGGCCTAACCTTAATATATCCTCTATTACTTAACGGTCAAGGTGCCGACCATACCCATCTGGCGGTGAGTACCGATCGAACAATAGTACTCGAATGAACCAGCTTTATTTGCCACGAATGTAATGGTTTCTGATTCTCCAGAATTAAGCTTACGAGTTGCGGCACTAAACTCATCTATCTTGAGATCATGAATACCACCAACATTTTTCACCGTAATCTTGACCGTATCTCCCACATTGACTGTCATGGTCGAAGGAGAAAATTTATATGAAGAAGCATCGACTGTAAATTCTTTAACAGTACTCTCCCCTGCTACCACATTAACCTCGGTGTTGATCTCAACAACCGGTGTATTATTTTCGACCTCTGTTTCTGTCGGAGCCGTGCTCTTGTTTTTGAAAATTAAGAAACCGCCGACAAGTACGACGAGCACAATGACCACTGAAATTATTTTATTCATTTTTTAGATTATATTTTTATAATAAGCGTGGTCGAATTATACCTTAAGATATTTTCTGATAGCAAGAACACTCGAGATAGCACCTATGGCCACCCCAGAAACCATGATAATAGCCGCCAATTCTAGGAAATGACGTAAGTAGTACGAGAAGATGTTGAAGCTGATAAAGAAGCTCTCGGTGGTAGTGCCTAGCCAGTAAGTTATAGGTACAAGGAGTATGAGGGTCAGGAGGCCTGCTGTCAGGCCGTAGATAACCCCCACCACCACAAATGGCCCTTGAATATAGGTTGTCGAGGCTCCCACCAAGCGCATGACGCTGATCTCGTCTCTGGCGATATATATAGTCAGGCGGATAGTGTTGAAGGCAATAAGTATAGAAATGATGGCGAGGAAGATTGTGAGAGCGAAACCTAGTTTGTCAGCAGTAGCTATAATCTTGGCTAGCTTGTCTATAGCAGGTTTGTTTTGGAAGTAGTTGATCTTATCGATAATGGTCACATCACCAGAAGATAGAGTGTTATCGCTTTCTAGAAATTCCGCCACAGAGCCGTATTGGGAAGGATCTTTGGCCTTGATATTAAGAACAGCACCCAAGGGGTTGTAATCGAGCTCATCGAGAGCGGCGAGAATTGAAGGGTCACTCGCATGCCTCTCTTTGAAGTCGACCAAGGCTTCATCACGCGAGACGTAAGTGACGAGAGATACCTCGGGCAAGGATTCTATATCGTGCCTGATGTTTAAAATATCTTCTTCCTTGGCTGTAGTGATGAAGGTGACGTTGATATCGATCTTATTGCTGAGCTCTTGAAGAGTTATATCGAGAACCGCCCCAGAGAAGGATATAAATCCTATGACTAGGAGAGTCACCATCATCACCAAGACAGAAGCGAGGGAAACTGTGCTCTCTCTCCAGAAATTGAAAAAACCACTACGTATAATCCTCCTTACTTTTGTCCAGAAGATATCTTTGTTATTACTCATAATACTTGCCACTCTTATCGTCGCGGACGACCTTGCCGCGCTCCATAGCAACTACACGCTTCTTCAATAGATCAATTATACCCTTGTTGTGAGTGGCGAGGATGACAGTGGTACCGAGGTCATTGATTTTCTTTAATATTTGGACAATGTCATACGTGTTGGCTGGATCGAGGTTACCAGTCGGCTCATCGGCGATGATGACATCGGGTTCATTGACCAAGGCACGAGCGATAGCCACCCTCTGCTTCTCCCCGCCCGAGAGCTCGCGCGGGAAGTTCCAGATCTTATTAGTTAGATCCACCAACTCGAGTACGTGAGGCACATCTGACTCTATCTCCTCGTCTGTCCTCCCAGCCGCCTCCATGGTGAAGGCGATATTCTCGTAGACAGTCTTGTTGGGCAAGAGGCGGAAATCTTGGAAAACCATACCTACCTTACGACGGAAGGCGTCCATCTCTTTCTTGTTCAAGGCGTGGATATTGGTGGAATCGTAGTAGACAGCACCCTCAGTTGGTTTCTCCTCTGCAAGAAAGAGTTTGAGTAGTGTGGTCTTGCCAGCGCCAGAAGGGCCGACTATAGATACAAACTCTTTCGGCTCGATAGAAAGAGTCACTTCTTCAAGAGCGACAGAACTATCTGGATAAACCTTGGAAACACGGTCGAAGACAATCATGTGTTGATATTTTATCACACCAGCTCTGGTATAATCAAATATATGCATAAACGAAATGGAATCTTGATCCCCCTTATAGCCATCGGAGTTGTTTTATTTATAGGATTTGAGGGTTTCGGATGGAAAGATAGTTTTCAAATCAAAGAGATTGAAAGTATCACTGATTCATTTACCATGTCGCTAACCACTCCTGACCCTGCCAAAGACGTGCCTTGGACAGTGTTTCAAAACTATCTAGAGTTCGCAAAAAACCACAACCTAGCAGGTATCAAGAGCCTGTCACATCAGATCTCTCCTACCTGCACTGATCCCGCTAGAGAAGTTGAATGTTTCGCCCTTATGGATAACGTATATACACTAGGAAGCTACTTCCCACAAAGTGATTTCAAGCATGTTTTAGAGGATGAACGACAGGTTGTAATGTACACAGATGGCCCAGCAGTAGCGATACTATATTTCACCAAAGATAGTGGGGGTACCCCGAAAGTACTTGGGATGAGATTCTGTTTTGAGGATGAGACTTCGCGTGGAACTTGTGTAGAGACAGACCCGAGCAAGCTTGATCTAGACCAGAATGGCTGGTGGGACAGTGTGGAATCTATGTTTTACAAGTAGAAGTTTACTTAACGAGGATTTGAGGGAATAGGCGGGCCGAAGAGAGGTAGAAAAGGGTCACTATAAGTAGGAACAGGAGGACGACGTAGAAAATATTCCTCGGGTGTTGACGCTTGGGTTCGATTGCTACGAAGAGGATAAGGGCTAGAAGCACAATACCGCCTATAACTATATAAACGAGCTCTAGGGCCATTTTAGGCGAAGCCAGGGCCTTATCTACGACCGATGAGCGTGGGCCAGCTTCTGCGACTGCCGACTCGACACCCTCTAGCCCTAGATAGTCAGTGTTCTGGACAGCTATAAATAATTCATCCTCACCGAGGTCTTGGCCGAGGACCTCAACTTTAGGAACCTTGACCGGTTCAGTCTCAGCAGTGGCTTGGGCGCCAGAGATACTGGTCCCCTCTTTTTCTAGAATAGGCGCTGGATTGGAATTGGTTTTTATAGCTACAGGTTTAGGCGCCTGAACTTCTGGCGCAGGTTGGCCGAAAAGTTGGACGACGTAGAGGGTGTCGCGACCGTTGTAAACTCCAGGTGACATAGCGATGCCGATCTCAGTAAACTTGTTGTTGAGAATATTGGCGCGATGGCCTTGAGAATTCATCCAAGCTTGGACTACATCCTCAGAGTCGACGAAATTGACTGCCAAATTTTCTCCAGCGTATATAAATTTGTAACCTCCCTCTGTAAACCAATACCAAGGCGTCTTGCCTTCTGGGCTGGTGTGGGCGAAGTAACTCTTAGCCGCCATGTCATTGGCCTTCAGCTGTGCAGCGGAGGCAAGGATAGGATTAAACTCGAGAGGATCAATGTTTTGAGAGAGACGGTTAGAATTGGTGAGGTCGACCAAAACCCCCGTGATCACTGCGGAGAGGATATCGGGGTTTCTGGTGACTAGAGTTTTGACAGAAGACGCTAGGCCGAAGATGGCCACGGCCAAGAGGGCCATGCCGACGATATTTCTCTCACGGACGAAGTGAGGTTTATAATCATTGCCCTCGTGAGGGATGAAGTGATTCTTGAGTCTCTTTCTCATCCCGTAGTAGAAAAAGGCATTATTGATAATGCTAGCTTCTCCGAAGCGATGCCTTTTTTCACTACGGGACTCATAAAAATACTATGTCATACCTTATAACAAAACACCAGCCCTGAGGCTGGTGTTTTGTTATAACTAACTTTTGAGATTATTAGTAAACCTTGGCTCCAACGTTTGGATTCTGGGACCAATTGACAAGAGGAGGAAGTGCGAGTGAGAGGTCTGGGCACTCGAGCAGGTTGATCCATCGAAGAGTCGAGATATAAGCGATGCCTGTTGGGCCATTCAAGCCCCATGGAGTAAGCACCTCACTTGCGTACTTAGTCTGGAAGGCATTAAGTGCGGCGTTAGTTAGTGGGCCGTAGAAACCAGTAATTGGGAGTCCGGAGTTCATCCATTTGTTGAGGAACGTCTGGAGCTTCTTAACTTGCTCTACGTCGTTTGTTCTACCACGTCGGATAAACCTGTCCATGTAGAGACCGCAGCTATCACCGAGAACTGCGCCTAGGACGCTACCTCCACCACCTCCACCGCCGCCTTGGGTGAACTGACCTTGAGTTCGGCGTGTTGAGCCTGGTTCATCTGCAACTGTTGGAGTAGTACAGAGACCACCAGTGTCTACACCAGTCTCGTCCTGATTCTGAACACCGTCTGAACAGTTTGGAGTATTTGATTCGTCGTTATCAGAAGGAACGTAGGAACTGGAGTTAGCTGCATTGCCATCAGAGTGACAACCTGGATCAAGTTCATCAATGAGAGAGTCCTCTGAATCAACATTGTCTACATCGTCAGAACACTGTGGGGCATCAACTTGTATAGGTACACACTGACCTTCACCTGCTTGAGTGTAACCAGGAGGAACTTGTGTCTGGACACCATCGATGTTTAGACACATATCGATTGGCGGAGGAGGGAGTTTACAATTGACACTCGCGTTGTCGATGAAGGTTCCAACGGAGTTGCTTGGAGTTCCAGCATCACGGAAGGTGACAACTGTCGAAGTTGTAGTAGCAGTGAAGGTAAATGTATGGCTAGTCCAAACAGTATTGCCTGCACCTGCTGTTGGGCCTACTGTGCCGATGAGGACACCTCCGGCCAACACTTCAACCTCATTTTCAGAAGCGGCAGTATCTGGTCGAGCCGAGAAGTCGAAGGAGACATTGTAGTCTTCGCCATTAACTGTTGTGACAGCTTGGGAGATTGCTACAGATCCTGCTTCACCACTTTGTTCACTCGATGGACCACCCCAGTCAGAATCAAGTTCTGTCCATTGTGTGCCATCTGATGCCAACCAACCACCACCTAAACCATTTTCTTGAATTTCAATATTTGCAATTTCAGGAGCTCCGGATGGATTGATCCAATCTACGAGCCATGAGAGGCCAGGGAAATTAGATGCGAAGATATCCCAGAGAGCACCATTTGTAACAACGGGACTTTCGAAGCTACCGTTGGTGAGGAGGTTAATAGCTGCATCGTCTGCCTCACAGAATTCTGGTTCTGGTGGAGGAAGGACGCATCCAATACTGATATTGTCCACGGCAGGACCATAAGCACCTACGATCTGACTAGCGAAAGTTATAGTTGTGCTCGTAACTGTTGCAACGAATGTGTAAGATTCGTCTTCCCATTTCATATCGGCAAGAGTATTGCCCTCTACGAGAGTGTCGTAGCTGAAGTCCATAGGTGCTGCACCTGTTGCACTAACCCTTACAACTTTTAGAGAAGGGCTTGCAAAAGAACCATCTGAATTTTCTGGATTACCAGATAGATCGAAGCTGACGGTATATGTCTCTCCAATCACTGTACTAATAGTCTGACTGATCGATCCAGTAGTTTCCCCGTTGAGATCAATGTTGTTTGATCCATCTGAAGATTGCCAGTAGCCACCAATGTAGTCCACACTTCCTGAGTCAACTGTCCAATCAGTAATGCTGGTGTTGTCTCCTGCATTCAAGGTGACAAATGAAGCACCTGCGTCGACACCGTCTTCAAGGCTGCCATTTGTGACTACTTCCTCTTGTATATCACAGGAGTTTGGTTCATCTACGAGAGCGTTGAACCCGATACAGTGGTAAGTTTGTCCTGCCACTACTGGGTCAATATAGTCGTAGTTGTCGTAGTTAAGCACATCATCATTACAGTAGAGTTCTGCGGAAACATCTTGGTCGGTGTTCGCACCTGTAAATGGTACGTAACCATCTACAAATTGTTCGCGAACCCAGACTAAAGCTCCGGCAGGAACTGTTGCTGTTGTAGTAAATGCCGTCCATGGACTACCAGTTGATCCTAGAACATTGTCTCCAGGATTTCCTGTATCAGTTGGTGCCCATTCGAAGGTCCAAGGCTCAAGATGACAATCTTGAACTTCGTCCTCTGCTAGATCAGCTGCGAGGAAGTCAGCTGCAGTTGTCGAAGTAATATTTGCACCACCCGCTCCCCAGTTAGGAAGATCTGCTTCTGCGTCACAAACAATTTTGACTGCAGAGATAGTTGCCGTAGTAGGTTCTGGCTCATCACAGGATTCTGAATTGACAGTGAGTTTGTAGAGAAGTCCAGCTGGATTTGTGTCTTGTGTACCACCTGCTTGCGCATGATTCTTAACTTCAACAGTCAAGGTGTTCAGACCAGTTAACAGATCACTTGCATCAATGACACAAGTGTCTTGACCTGCTAGAGAGAAGTTATCTTCACTAGCATCAGAGCAAACTGCGTTGCCGTTTACTGTTACTACATATGAGTTGTCAGCGGCAATCATGAGGCTCCCACCGGTTGGAGTGCCAACAATTGTGAAGTCTCGAGTGAAGGTTTCTGTGAGGTCGATTACTGGGTTAGAAACTGGGTGCTCTCCCCAAATCCAAGTTGCGCCAGGGATAGAAGCTGTCCATGCAGTATGCAGAGTGCCACCGACAGGAACTGCCGCATCACCATTTTCTAGAGTAGTTGTGTCTGAGTAAATGGTTTGTGTTTCAGGGAGCAACTCGCACATATTTGGCTTCATCTCATTTACGACGATGAGAACTCTGGTCTGGCCTTCACTAACATTGATTACACCGTCCCAGTTGTCATTAGCTTCGTCTGCTTCAGAGTTGAAAACTTGTGGGTCAGAAAGGTCATCTACAAATCCCACGATCTGATCGTGGTAACGAGGAATTTCCCAATCTGCAGAAGATGGAGAAATAGTCTCTTGTCCATAGTAGTACCTGCCGGCAGTGACATCGATAGATTCACATTCTCCCGTTACATCTCCAAAAACAGTTTCAGTACTTGGTGCGCCGCTGAAAACTACATCGGCAGGATCGCCTGTTTCTTGACCTTCATAATCTGCATCAGTGAGCCATGGGATTGTAAAGGTTGTACCAGCATCTCTGGTTACTACTTCCCCATCTGAATTTAAAACAATTTTACAAACCTTGATTGTTGTGTTATTAACTGTTGCACCTGCAATACTAAAACCCGCGACCGAAAGAAGCGAAACCAGACCGACAATTGAGAAAGCAATTTTTGACTTCATATTTTGGTAATTTTTGATAATACTGTAATACAGATTATTAATTATTTATTAATTTATCGACACATTTCTTTCTCCTTGATAACATGGCGCCCAAAATAACACAACTTTTATAATCCCCAGGTTGTCCCACAAGTTCTCCACAGGTCTTAATGGAAACTGCTTATCTATAGATGCTCACGACAAGTACGATTTGTAACCTTTTCTGGCGAGATATTCCCACAATCTTCCCCTACTGTCAAACAAAAAAGGTACAAAAACACTCGCCAGAATAAATGTCAAAATATTCTCCTCCCACCTCCACCATACCTACATTCTCTAATTCGTGAGAAACCAGAATTCAAACGGACAGTCAGCTTTGTCCTTTTATAAGACTCTTTTGCTTGTATCTTTGTCTTTATAATGCTACGCTTGCCCGAGTGTTAAACGATTATCAAATAACTAACTTCACCATCATGGAAGAAACAAAAAAGACTGAAGGCGAGATTGACACAACGGTCTCCACCCCAGTCGCCCCTACTCCTGAAGCTATGCCAGAGAAGCCAGTCGAAAAGGCTCCAGAGGCACCCGCAGAAGAACCGGCAGTTTAGTCCAAAAGAGACCCCTTCGGGGTCTCTTTTGTTTTACTTAATCATTTTGATTTTGGCGCCGATTTTATTGAGCCGACCGACAATATCTTCGTAACCGCGATTGATAGCATAGACGTTGCGCAAGATCGACTTCCCTTCCGCACCGATCATGGCGACCATGAGCATCACCGCCGGCCGTACGGCCGGCGGGCACACTATCTGCGCCCCTTTGAGTTTGGTCGGTCCGTCGACAAAGACCCTATGCGGGTCTGCCAAGCGCACAGAAGCACCGAGTCTGTTGAGTTCAGTGAAGAAGATGGCCCTATCCTCCCACATCCAGTCGTGTATGAGAGTATCACCCGTGGCTTGGGTGGCTATAGGTACGAAGAAGGGCAGATTGTCTGTGTTGATACCCGGATAAGGTTGGGCGTGGATCTTGTCGTGAAGGGCTTTGAGTTTAGAGGGTTTAATGGTGATATCCACCAGCTTAGTGCGGCCGTTTAGAGAAAGATAAGTTTTGGACATATCATATTTGAGCCCCATCTTTTCCAATTTCAGAAGCTCCACTTTCAAGAAATCGATTGGCGCCCTTTTGATCATCAGTTTCGATCGAGTCAGAACCGCCGCAGTGATGAAGAGCATCGCCTCGATAGGATCTTCGCTATTTGAGTATTCGACATTTGTATTAATATTTGGGTTGCCTTCTATAGTTAAGGTCTTAGTACCGATACCTCCGATCTTCACACCAAGCTTTTCTAGGAAATAGCAGACCTCGAGCACCATGTAGTTTTGTTGGGCGAAGTCGATGACAGTCGTCTGTGGCAGGACGGCGGCGCGCAAGATAGCGTTGGTGGTACCAGTGTCTGACGCCTCGTACATGACAGTCTCGCTCTTGGCGCGTCTACCTGATGTTATCTCGTAATAATTTTCTTTCGTCACAATCTTGAGACCGAGGTCCTCAAGCGCATAACGATGCGCCGAGATAGTCCTCTCCCCCATTTTGCAACCACCAATGTGTGGCAATTTAAATGATTTCATCCGAGCCGAGAGTGGGCCGATGAGCATTAGTGCAGAGCGAATCTTGCCCGTCGAGCGAGTATTGATATTGGATATGGAAAACTTTTTCGGCGGCTCTATAGTCAGAGTGTGTTTGCCTGTCCAGACTACTTTGATCCCGATACTTTTGAAAACTTCTATGAATCTATTGACCTCCTCGATACGAGGGATGTTGTGGAGGGTGGTCTTGCCTTGGTTTACAAGTGCTGCGGCGAAGAGGTGCGTGGCCCCGTTTTTGGAGGTATTAGTAGTGATAGAGCCAGAAAGTTTGTGTCCTCCTTCTATCTCGAAATTATCTCTCTCGCCTTGCCAATTTTTCATCCCGTACAATATATCATGAATGTGATACTGGGATTAAAGTCCTTATTTTGCTATATTGACCTGTAGGAAATGGGGGTGATCTATGAGCCAAGAAGATGATGAGATCAGGATGATTGCTGAAGCTCTTGGCCTTAAGTGTTCAGTAGATGAACTTGAGGTGCAAGACGGTAGAAACGTTTTCTTTTTTCACTTTAGAGACGGAGAGCGTATGGTGGTAATACAAGGTTCTGAGGGAGCCACCATCGAGATTACGCTCGAGGAATTCACAGAGATCGCCAAGCACATCGGCAGTACATGCTTTTCCTGCGATGACGGCGCATTAGTCTATGCCGCCCGGGAGAAGGAGCAGGATTTTTTTCTTATCTGCAACGAATGCGGATTGGAACATCATCTAGTCGATGGCGAGCTCATCCCCGATGAAGATTAATTTAAAATCGGGAGACCC
>JBAQWR010000039.1:0-10940 GCA_049299015.1 Minisyncoccia bacterium
GGAACTTTTATTTATCACTAATTATCGCCTCTATTTGAGTTGACACATCTTTTGCTTTTTCATCCCACTGCTTATCTACACCACCGCTTCCATATTTAGCGATACCAACATCTCTCAACACCATATAACGTTGGAGTAATGAGCTGAGCCCGTTAAGTTTTGCAGTTACTTTTAAAGACTCGGCTTGTCTAGACAACGCCAATTCAGATTTTTCTTGCGTCTTTGCTGTCCGCTCGAGTTCTTTTCTTGTAAGTTTAAGCTCTTTTCGTTGAAGACTTAGTTCATCTTTTTGCAGAAGAATTGCACCAATCACACCAAGAAATGCGAGTCCTGAAAAGAAAGCTGTAATCCCAGCGAAGAGATTCTGAAAGTCATGTTTAGTAAGAAGATCAGGAAAGAAATAAATAAGCCCACAAGTATAGGCAATGAAAAATATAATAAATCCTGCGGTCGCGATTATGATTATTTTCTTATCCATAAATTAATTTCAAAAACTCACTACTGGAAACCCCCAAAGCTTCCGTCGTCGCAAGAGCTATAGCGAGACAGGCCAGCGATTTCCTGCCTGCCGGTAGGTGGGTAAGTTTCCATAATTGAATTTATATCAAATTATACCATTTTTAGCCCTATATTCAAAGCTTTTTTAACGGCTCGAGGGTAAGCGATTTTTGTGCTTGACAAAATTTATAGGATATGCTAGGATTAATACAGAGGGTAAAAGTTAGGGTGGAGTCGTTCGACAGTTCTCGCAAAAGTGCGGCTCGTAAATGGCCGCGGTCAGAAGACGAGAACGGAACAGACTGCTCAGGCGCATGTCCGTCACAAACACGATAGCCAAGTGGAGACGGGATACCACAGACTCGAGAGATTAGCGCGGATGAAAGAAGTTCCGGCGTGAGCATCTCGGCCATAGGCCGTGCGCGATGCAATCTACTCGATGAGATAAGCCAGGGAGAGGAAGTCCATTCTCAACCGGTTTCAGTAATTCTTACGGCATATGCCACGGCCTATCCGCGTCAGGCGCGTAATGGCTACTCGGGCGATGACGCCGATGGAAAAACCTGGAACCACCCTCGTTCTTTTAGGAAGAAAGCTAAAACAAAGTGCCGACTGCATACAAACAGGCGGACAGTGGGCCTCAGTTCATAGACAAACTGAGGCCTTTTCGTTTGTAAAATTGCCCTCACCCCTTTCCGCTCCCGCCCGCCGGGCCCGATGAGCAGGCCACCCACCCGTGCGCGCACAAATTCTGCTCCCTTTAATTAATTTTTAAAATAGAAGAGCCCGCGTCGAGAGCGTTGATTACGCTGGCTCTTCGCGGGCTTCAGATGAGACGGGGATGTCGTAGAACGGGAATGCCATCGGTGGTGACGATGATGCCCCGCGCCCTGCAGCGAGGACACTGGTGGGTGAGATGGAACTTCGTCTTGTAGAACTGGTCCTCGAACGCCTCGGCTTTGGCGATAACTGTTTCTTCGCAGTTATCGCACTTGACCGGATTGTTCGGGTCCGTGAATCCTATACCGATCCTCGGACCTTCGCCCCAGTTTTCCAGAGCTTTTTTCACCGCATCGATCGGGTCGTCTTCGGCCATGACTTCTCCTTTAAGCATCAGCGCCGATGCAGGTGCCTCCGCAAATGTCGCAGTCGTTTTTCTTGTGCTTAACTTCGTCGATGTGAACACTCTGGACGCCCATCGTTGCGTCTTCCGGATCGACTGCGGCTCGGGAAACCGCTCGTTGGATCTCCACGAGAATCCGAGGATTTCGCATGCGGACGAGAATTGAGAGGGAGTAAAGCTTCGGATCAGGCACGACGCTCTCCTTTGTGGGAACGCCTTCGATGATCTTGTTCCACTCAGCTATTCGCTCCGGTGTGATGTTGAAGGAGGCGATCGGCAGAGTTGTAATCTCTCTTCCGTCCAACGCTTGGATCACGCCGTAGTGATAGGTGTGGTAGGTCGGTCGTTCAGACTCTACCCGTTGGAAGACTCTGATAGCTTCCGCGATAGTAGGGTAGGTGTTGTTTACAACCGTACCCAAGTCCTCACTCTCAAAACGCTTGCCCATGATCAGACGAACCTTATCTTCTGTGGCCATAACCTTCTCCTTGAAAAAGCGATCTGGCAATAGTCTATTCTAACTACTCTTGCATGTCAAATGATTTTATGGTATGGTTAGCTACGGAAAGGGGGTTCCTATGAACTGGGATCCAAGCATGCTACAAGCAACTGATCTGGCACTGTGGCGGGTCGTTCTCAGCTGGTCAATCGCTCTACCGCTCGTGTTCTCCTTTTTCTTGTTCTACGTCATCTCTGCTGAAGTGGCGATGACGTGGACCGAGACTACGATGAGGGACGGCGTTGAGAAAGCAGGACCAGTGAAGAAATTCTTCCTCGAAGTCTTCGTTGCCCCGATGCTCGCAATCACGTTTCTCGTATTGCTCTGGTTCTTTCTTATCGGAGCTGTGAGTCAGAGACGCTCCACCTGAATCACAGAGGGTCACTGTCCGCGAAGAGTCCGTGTCTCGTACACTGCACTCGACGCGGACTTCTTCATTTTTATAAAATAGTTATAATAAATCCGCACTCAACCGACAATAAGTTGTCTTTTTAAATGGCCGTCTCGGATTCTAATCTTTAACCATCTCTGGTGCCCGGGGTGAGAATCGGACTCACATGACCTTGCGGTCACAACATTTTAAGTGTTGCGCGTATACCTATTCCGCCACCCGGGCAATAAGCTATGTCAAAATAGCTTGTGGGCGGGAGAGGACTTGAACCTCCATTCCTTGCGGAACCAGTTCCTAAAACTGGCGTGTCTACCATTTCACCACCCGCCCAATGCCTCGCACCGCGGAGCTCGCAGAGCGAAGTGGTGCGCCCACCAGGGATCGAACCTGGGACCTTGTCCTTAAGAGGGACCTGCTCTACCAGCTGAGCTATAGGCGCGCAATAGTACAGTATTTCAAAAAAGCGAGAAATTATCAATTATGATAAGGTATAAATGGTTTGGCGTAGTGGCGAAGTGGTAACGCTTCGGTCTGCAAAACCGACATGCAGGGGTTCGATTCCCCTCTACGCCTCATACACTCATAATGACAGAAAATAAAGAAAATATTCTAGAGGGTATCATTCGCGTCACGGGCAAAGGCGTTGGTTATTTCGACGTGTCTGACAGCGAAGACGATCTAGAAGTCCAACCAGAGAACCTGGCCGCCGCGCTCAACCGCGATAGAGTCAAGATAGAGCGCCTCGACAAAGATATCCTCGGCAGGAAACAGGCCCGAGTGATAGAAGTAGTCGAGCGCAACAAGACAGAATTCGTCGGCACCCTACAGATAGACGGGGCCGACCACTTCCTCGTGCCAGACGATAAGAAAATGTATCGAGACATCTTCATCCCCGAAGACTCGACAATGAATGCTAAAGAGGGAGACAAAATCCAAGTCAAGATTACCGAGTGGCCAGACCCTGCTAAAAGTCCGAAAGGCAAGGTAGTCAGAGTCATAGGCCGAGCTGGCGAACACAACGCCGAGATGCTCGGTATCGTCTACGAAAGTGGTTTCGAGGTCGACTTCCCTCCCGAGGTGGAGAAAGAGGCGGAGGCATGGAAAGAGAAGTATGGGAAGGAAGATAAATTGAAAGATCGCAAAGATTTTAGCAAAACCACCACCTTCACTATCGATCCAATAGACGCCAAGGATTTCGATGATGCCATATCTATCAAGACACTCGAGAATGGAGATTATGAAATCGGTATCCACATCGCCGACGTCTCGCATTTCGTGGTGGAGAAGACCGAGCTCGACAAAGAAGCCCAGAAGCGAGGTACCTCGATCTACCTAGTAGACCGCACCATACCGATGCTTCCAGAGATACTCTCGAACGATCTTTGTTCTCTCAATCCCAATGAACCCAAGTACGCTTTCTCAGCCGTATTTGTGATGGACAAAGAGGCGCAAGTCAAAGAACGCTGGTTCGGCAAGACTCTCATAGAGTCAGATAAACGATTCGCATATGAAGAAGCCCAAGAAATTTTGGATAAAGGCTCTGGGACACTTTTTAATGAACTCAAAACTTTAGACACTCTGGCCAAGAAGCTTCGTGTAGAGAAGTTTAAGAAAGGCGCTATCGACTTCGAAACCGATGAGGTAAAGTTCGAGCTTGATAACATGGGCAAGCCGATCCACGTGTTTAAGAAAGAACGCAAAGATACGCACAAGTTGATCGAGGACTTCATGCTCCTCGCCAACCGTGAGGTGGCTACCTATATGCACGCGGCCAATGGTAAGAATAGTAAGGCGGCCTTCGTCTACCGTATCCACGACGTGCCAAATAGAGAAAAGATTTTGAACCTGGCTATGTTTGTAAAAGCCCTCGGTTTTGAGCTCAAAAACAAAGATGGAGAGACCACTGGTGAGGACATCTCCGATATGCTCCGTTCGGTCGAAGGCACACCAGCAGAAATGCTTGTCAAAACCGCGGCTATCAGATCGATGTCGAAAGCAATTTACTCTACTTCAAATATTGGTCACTTTGGACTAGCCTTCAAATATTATACCCACTTCACCTCCCCTATCCGTAGGTATCCGGACCTTCTCGTACATAGACTACTTCTACGATTCCTGAAACAAGGCCAGATCGAGCAAGATGAGATTATCAAATACCAACGCCTGACCGAAGATGCTACCGAACGCGAGATCGAGGCAGCCGAGGCCGAGCGAGCAAGTATCAAATATAAACAGGTTGAGTACATGTCGGACTTCGTGGGCAAGGAATTCGACGCTACTGTCTCTGGAGTATCCGAGTGGGGTATATATGTCGAAGAAGTTACAACCAAAGCCGAGGGTATGGTCAAACTCCGCAATATGAAAGACGATTTCTACGAATTAAACGAAAAGCTCTATGCCATAGTAGGCAAAAACACCGGCAAGAAATATTCCCTTGGTGACAAAATCCGCGTCAAACTCATCGCTTCAGATCCGGAAAGGAAGACCCTAGACTTCGTGTTTGTTTAATGTATAGTCTCAAGAGGAGGCGTATTCAATGTACAGAGTGAATAGAGAGTATTCGCGAACCTTTCGGGCCAAAGTAATGCCTGTAATAACTGTGGGGATTATGGCAATTCCGCCTGGCTTGAATTTCAGGGAAGAATTTGCCAAGAAAAATGGAGTCGTTGTCATCAGTCTCGGCCGACGACTGACTCCGGAAGCAATGGGAAAATCTCGGAAGATTGAATCTAGGGCGTACACCGCTCGTCGAGGACGCATGCTCATCACTCGGTTTGGCTTGTCGGTCGAGGCCGCCTTGCTGCTCAGAGATGCACTCAACAAGGCGCTCGACGCAGCCGAGATCGTCGAAGTCATGGATGATGAACCCGCCGCCGAGGACGTATAAGATAACCCGGCCCGAGTGACCCGCCTAGAGCCCGCCAGACATCTGGCGGGTTTCCCTTTTATACGCCATATGTTATTAGCTCACTGTGGTGAGTAGATAACGTATGTGGTGACGGAGCAAATGTAGTGAAGAAAAACGTCACTTTTACAAAATGGAGGAAAAGTTGCTAAGAAAAAGCCTAACGGAGGCCGGCGGGCTGAGTTCGAGCAGAATTTTCAGCAGAAAATTACTGTGTGGTTTTTATTAGCTATTTTTCCGGAACTACTTAGCAACCTCGGCGGCTTCGTCGAAGGAGATGGAGAGGAGTTTAGAAACACCATTTGAGCCCATAGTCACACCATAGATAATCCCCGCTCGACTCATAGTCTCGCGGTTGTGAGTTATTAAAATAAGTTGAGAATGTTTACTAAGCAATTCCACCAGATCTCCGTATTTTTTAGAATTAGATTCATCGAGCGCTGCATCTGTCTCGTCGAGGATGATAAATGGTGGTGGATTGACTTGAGAGATAGCGAAAATGAGAGCGATAGAAGTCAGCGCCCTCTCTCCACCCGAGAGCATCATGAGACCCCTGATTTTCTTCTTCGGTAGACTAACTTTGATATCTAGACCCTCCTCAACTTCCACTTCCTCTCCCACATCTTCTAAATCTTCTTCTGGATTAGCCCTTTTGCCTGACTCTTTGGTCAAAACAAGGCTCGCTTCCCCACCCCCAAACATAGTGGTGAAAAGTTTATCGAAACCCTTATTGATACTCTCAAGTCCAGTTGAGAACTCGACTGCCAGACGCGTCTCAAGCTCTTTGATAAGCTCGGCAAGAGTCTCCGCAGACTTTTCCAGATCGAGTAACTCCCGCGCCAAGAATTCATCTCTCTCGGAAGTATCTTTGTATTCTTTAGTCACTTCTTCTGTGCCAGCCACACTCGAATCTTCTAGTCTGATCTTGAGCTTCTCTATGACATGTCTCTGCTCATCCTGTTTCTGCCTATCTTCAAAGTCACTCGGCGACTCTAGATTCTGGAAGTGTAGCGCCCCAGCCCCAACCAAATGCCCGACTTCTTCAAGCTCTCTTTTAAACTCCCCTTCTTCCAATTTGAGCCTATCTTCGCGCGCTTTTAATAGATTCAATTTTGATATCGTCTCATTTTCTTCCGACATGATACGGAAGACGTCCTTCTCGGCGTCATGGCTCGAGTCCTTCTCTCGCTCAATTTCTTTTTTCAAAACTTCGTACTTCTCTTGTAGCTCTTTCTCTTTCTCCGCCGATTCTTTGAATTTATTTTCAACCTTATTTTTTTCCTCTATATAACCATCGAGAGCGGTTTGAGCTTCGAGCAAAATATTCGAGTCAGCACTCTCTCGCTTACTCTTCAGAAACTCTGAAATCTTATTTTTGATCCGGGCAAAGAGTCCCTCATCCTCTTTCTCCTTTTCTATCTCCTTGGCAAGTTCCTCGACATCCTTGAGTCGGATCATCTTGTGCTCATCGGAGGAGACAAGTTCCTTCTGTTTGCGGATAATGCGCTCTTCAGAATCTATAAGCCCCTCGACCTTACCCAACTCTCGGGCCAAAGCATCTTTGTGCACCCGCGCGGCACTCAAGGCGCTCTCGAGCTCGAGGATGGCGTAATCCTTCTTCTCCCTCTGGGCACTTTTTTCCAAGATTTTCCTCGCCGAAGCCAGTTCTTTAGCAAGTTTCTCAAGAGTCTCGTTTAGGGGCTTCCTCTCCTCGGCAAAGGCCGTTTTAGAAAAGGAAATGTAAGTATCTTCGGTCTTGAAGTATTCTTGAGCGAGTTTAATAAGCTCCTGACGTTGTTCCTCGGTCTTCTCGAGTTTCTCCACCTGTTTTTTGAGAAACTTTAAGTGTGGAGCGATCTCTTTGCGGAGAGCTTCGACCTGAGCGATATTCTCAAAAGTTTTTTTAAGCTTGCGCTCACTCTCGAGACGTTTGTATTGGTAGAGTTTCAACCCCAGAGCATCTTCGACCATACTTTTCTTGTCCTTGGGACTAGCTGTAAGAATCTTATCTGCTTCTCCTTGAGAAATGATGTGGTGGCCAGAGGCGCCGATGTGGGCCCGGGCTAGAAGCTCCAAAATATCCTTGAGACGCACCTGACTGCCGTTTATCAAATACTCATTGAGACCGTCACGATGTACCACACGCTCGATAGTTACCTCCGAGAAATCGATATCGAAAATTTTCTGACTGTTATCAAAAGTGACTTTGACGGATGCCCTATTGGAACGCGGCTCAGAAGTTGCCCCATTCCAGATCAGGTCCTCGCCGCGCTTACCTCGCATACTCTTGATAGATTGCTCACCTAGGACAAAGCGGAAGGCCTCGGCCACATTGGACTTACCAGAACCATTGGGACCCACGATAGCTGATATAGATGAATTGAACTCAAAAGCATTCTTCTTGGCAAAAGATTTGAATCCCGAAAGTTCGATCGATTTTAAATACATGAGACCCAATTATACCAGAGCTATTTCCACCCCTTTGCTTCAAGAGCCACTTTAGCGGCTTCTTGTTCAGCATCTTGTTTAGATTTGCCTTCTCCTTCTCCATAAACTTCTTTGCCAGCCAAGACAGAGACGACGAAATGTTTATCGTGATCCGGACCAGATTCGCGAACAGTTTTGTAAACAGGGGTAACGCCGACATGTTCTTGAACCTTCTCTTGCAAGAGACTCTTAGCATCAATCCATGCGCCATCCTTCACCACCTCATCTACCAGAGGAGCGATATGTTTTAGGATAAATTCCTTAGCAACCTCGTATCCTTGATCTAAGTAAATTGCCCCGATAACAGCTTCCAAAGTATTGGCGAGTATGTACTGGCGAGCGCGACCGGTATCCTTGGCCTCGCCTTTGGAGAGAAGTAGAAACTCATTGGCACCGAGTCTCGAGGCCACTTGTGAGCAAGTGTCAGCGTTGACTAAAGCACTACGCAGAGCAGTCATCTCCCCCTCATGGGAGTCCTTGAAACGCTTGTATAGAAAGTCCGTGATCACGAGCTCGAGAACGGCGTCACCGAGAAACTCCATGCGCTCGTTGTGTGCAATGGTATGGTTTCTATTCTCGTTGATATACGAGCGGTGGGTGAAGGCTTGTTTCAAAAGACTCTTGTCTTTGAAAGTTACGCCCGCATTCTTCTCAAATTCTTCGAAATTCATTGTTCGTTGTTGGTTGTTGGTCGTTAGTTAGCTTGCTCCGCAAGCTTCGTAATTGCTTTAGTGACAATCGGCAAGATATCATCATAGAAATTTAGATCCAAAATATCTGCCAGTTTAAACCAGCGGACATCATCGAGACCACCTTTCTCCTCCTTGTTCTCCAGAGTGAGTTCTTGGTATGGCGCCTCAGCGAGGAAGTAGGTGACTTTCTTTAAAATCTTACCCTTCTCTGGATGAAAAGTGGAGTACGAATTCTCGCCCAATAACTCAATGATCTTGATTGGGACTCCCATCTCTTCTTGCACTTCACGAATGATGCCTTCCTCTTCAGTTTCATTGGCGATAGTAGGGTTATCGCCAATCTTACCTTTCGAGAGCGTCCAGTGGCCAAAGACATCGTGCACCAATGCTAGATATATATCGTCTTCATGTTTGGCATAAACAACGGCACCGGCCATACGTATGACAGGAAGTTTGTCTAAGGGTATGTTGCCATACTTCTTCTTCGGCTTGGGCTGATCATTTTTACCCGGCTCACCCATCTCTTTGTAGACAGCGCCAAGCACACCATTGATAAATCGACCAGAAGTCTCTCCTCCAAAAGTCTTGGCAAGTTCGATAGCCTCATTGATAGCCACCTTCGGTGGCACCTCATTGCGATCGGCGAAAAGAAGTTCGGCCAGACCAATACGTAAAATGTTTCTGTCGACCACAGAAATCTTATCTATCGGCCAATCTGGCGCCGCTTTTTCTATCAACACATCGAGATCTCTCCTCTTCTCAAGAACCTTACGGAGAAGGTTATCCATGAAAGGCCTGTCATTTGTACCCGGTGCGAATTCAGTTATAGTGCGTTCAAATATTGGAAATATCTCACTCTCTTTGCCACCTTCGAAATCCCATGCGAATAAAGTTTGGAGAACTATTGATCTAGATAAATGTCGGTTGGACATAAAGAACGAAAGAACTTTGTAAGTTGCGGGAAGGGCGCTATCTAGCAGTCTCCTTCGCCTTAACCTTCTTGGCTTTCTTATCGAGCTTGGCTGTCAAATCTACGACCTTCCTACCACGATAGCTACCTGTTGCGACTACCATCCTGTGCCTCAAATGGAAATTGCCTGACTCATCTTTCGATAAAGCAGGCTTGGCCAGGGCGTGGTGGGAACGTCTGTTTTTGGTATGAGACCTCGTATGTCTCATTCGTACTGTCATGCGAGCATTTTAGCAGATAAATTGGTAATTGAAAAGCCCTGCCTTGACTGCCGCATTACGGCTATCAAGACAGGGCTAGTGGTAAAGCTCCTGGCACACTGCTCTATAAAAACGATAGTGGGCCGGGCAGATCAGATTGCGAAGCTTATTCAACTTCACAAATCTTGGCGGAGATACCTCGTCTCCATCTTCGATAAACGACTCCTTACGAAGCTCTCCGTAACAGTGTTCGAATAGGACAAGAAAACCGAACTTCGTGTGATGCCCGTCTGTCGCCTCCCGAGACCAGATCTCTTTAGCCGAATCCGGCAAGAATATTAGATAGGTCTCTTCGAGAACTTCTCGGAGCAAGTTAACAATCACTGGTTCGTTGGGTATTCGATTACCTCCTCCCGGGAATTTAACTTCCGTACTGATAACCCGCCCTTTCGAGTCTCGTGAGGTCACAGTGACCACTAGAACTTCAGGGTCATTGTCCTTCGGGTTCTTTCTCCAAATACCGCAGATAGCATTGCGGGTTTTGGTAACTTGATACATTCAAACCTCCTCTACCTACCATTATACCACCCTTACCTACTCTTTGTCAAGCGCTTTATGAAAGTCTGGCGGTGGGCCTCCGTTGAGCCATATTTTCTGATAGCCTGTCTGTGCATACTTGTGCCATAGCCCTTGTGTATATGGAAGTTAAATTTCGGAAACTTTTTCGAAAGTCTGACCATTTTCCTGTCACGCGTCACCTTAGCCACAATCGATGCCAGTGAAATGATGGGAATTTTCTCATCCCCTTTTATGACCGTGAGCTGATGAGTAAAATTCTCCGGCGCCTTGATCCCCCCGTCTAAGAAAATTTGTGAATCTTCGGAAACATCTAGCGCCGCTAAACATCTCTTGATTCCAAGTCTTATAGCGTATGAAATTCCTTTCCTGTTTATCACTTTCTCCGATACAAGCGAGACGGCGAAATCCAACTCCCCTCTCTTGTGCGCCTCGGTCGCCAAAGCAAACCAGAGCTCTCGATCTTCCTCCGAGAGTTTCTTCGAGTCTTTAATACCTTTGAAAAATTTCCTACCAAATCCTGGGAGAACCTTGACCGCCCCCACAGCCACCGGCCCCGCTAGTGGCCCTCTACCCGCCTCATCAATACCTACGACATA
>JBAQWR010000040.1:0-1724 GCA_049299015.1 Minisyncoccia bacterium
GGAAATACCAGCGCGACCTCTTTGTTTACTTTATAATTAAGTAATTAAAACATTCTCAAATTCTTGAGAACATTGGAATAGAAGATTGGGAGGAATTAGCGGTAGCCCTTTTTGAGATAATCGAAGAAACCCCAGAGGGCAAGTGCGGCGGTTGTGGCAACTACGGCAAGATATATAGAAGTATCAAATTCAGATCTCAAGAAATATAACCATGCCGCGAGGAAGAAACCGAGAAGTCCGACTAAGATATCAACGGTTACGTTCCAAGATGGTTCAATAATCTTGATAAAAAACTCGAACACTTCCCAAAGAACCAGTAGAAGAGCCGAATATATGAATGCCCACAAGAAGCTAAGCTCTAACCAATAAAAAAATCCACAGAGAACAAACCCAGACAAGAAGTGTACCAAGGACCACAAGTCCAAATACTTCCCATGCTTCCAGATATCCATACTTGTTTGTCAGTATACACTATTAGTAAATTAGAGGATTTTTTGGTAACTTGTATCTATTGGGGAGTCGTCTAACGGTAGGACAGAGGCCTTTGAAGCCTTTAATTGGGGTTCGATTCCCTGCTCCCCAGCCCGAATAAAACTCACGTCGTCAGGAGCGAATTTCTGGCGCGCGGCGCGGAGCGCCGCGTAAGGTGGAGTAACGGATTCTAGGATTCGCCGGTGGTGGAGGGTGGGGTTCAGGAAATGCAAAGCTAAAGATTTTTGGAGGAGAGAGATTTTAATACCCGGGTTCGGAGAGGTCGTACTGTTTCGTATGTGCGCTTGCCCGCCCTCCCACCGCGCGCACACGTTCTTCGCACTAGCGAAGCTCCCAGGTTCAAAATTGTTATCCACATGCGATGCATAGTTGCCAAGCAGGATCCGGATTGGTAAGGTAAAATTAAATCAAACGTAAAACTGCCCCGAAGGGCAGTTCTGCGGTCCCGGCTAAAGGACTGGTCCTCTACTTAAAGAGGGATTTTACGCACCTCACGCTCAGTCAAATGGGGATACCTACGAGCAAACTCTTCGGTAACTATCTGACCGTTATCTACGCGTCTGTAGATAACTTGTATTCTGTACTTCATTTTTAGTGAAGGTTACTGGCTCCACTTTTCTATTAACACCTGCTGCCAGAGGCAGGGTGGTGTTTCTACGTAACAACAGGATGTTCGTAGACGACTGTGAGCCAGAAGCTGAAGGTACAAAAAATATCCTCAAGATGAGGACTTGTTAATATTTTCTCTCTAAAATTTTTATAAGTCAATAGGTTTATCCACAATATTTTCAAAACAGAAAGCCGCCACACCGAGAAGCGTGGCCCGATGGGCGGCTTCTCCTACGTGACGGCTTGTTATGTGATTCCCAACTTCTCGAGTTCCATCTTGCGCTGTGTGAGCCGCTCTCTTTCCTGATTGAATGCGTAGAGCGCGAAACCCGTAGCGCCGAGCAGTTTGTTGGTCTGCCAGCTTGGTTGTTGGACCAAATGGCGGAGTTTGGACGCACCACCATCCAGTTCTAAGAGCTTGAGCTCAATATGAGCCAACTCTATGCCTCGCTCCTTGAGCCACGAATTCTTGCGACTTTCGAGACAGAGCAGAGCGACAGCGAGGTGTGCGACGGTCATCACCACTGGCATCACCATGGAGAGCGTGAACCCGCCGTGGTAGACAAAGGTGCTGATCGAAGTGATACTCCACGCGATTGTGAAGAACCACCAAGCCTTCGCAC
>JBAQWR010000041.1:0-11684 GCA_049299015.1 Minisyncoccia bacterium
ACTTCGTAAGAAAAATCGATGTGCCCAGGTGTGTCTATCAAGTTCAAAATATGTTCCCCGTATTTCATTCGCACAGGTTGCATCTTGATCGTGATCCCGCGCTCACGCTCAAGATCCATAGAGTCCAGCACCTGATCGCGCATGTCTCTCTTCTCTATAGTACCAGTCAACTCAAGCATCCTATCTGCTAAAGTAGACTTGCCATGATCGATGTGAGCTATAATGCTGAAGTTCCGAATATTATTCATTGGTCATTGGACATTGGTCATTTAGACTTCATTATTCCTACACTATCTCTGGGTCAGTAGCAATCACTTCTGTCTTCCAAAATCTCTGGTGAATAGCAGACCAGATTAAAGAAAGCTCCCTGTTCTTAAGAAGGGCAAGGACGATCACACCACTTAGAATACCCAATATTCCCGCCAAAGCCCCTTGCAAAAAGATGCCTATGAGCGTGTCAGTGTCGATAAACAAAGCGAATATATTTAACCCCAAGTAAGCTATCGCCCCCATGATGACAGACGCTCCCAAGCAATGGAAAAGTGTCCGAACAACTCCACGAGAGAATCCTCGAAACTCTCTTTCAAATGAGACCCAGTGGAGAAGGCCATTGGTAATGGTACCAATAGAGAAAGCCAGTGGAAGCATTAAAACGACTGTATCTGGCAAATCTTCTACTTTCAAAATCGCGCTGACAAAATAATGGAAACTTTCCGAGGCGTAGAAAAATTTAACCAAACCCCAAGCGCCGACGACCATGATAATAGCGGAGAAAAGGTTGATGAAAAAAGGCTTTTTGGTAAACCCAGCGGAATAAAACCCTCTCATAAAGAGTAGAAGGAGACACTGAAACATCGAGGACAGGGCGAAGACCGCCACAGTGGCTGCTGTTAATCTCGTATCATTCCAGTCGAATTGCCCTGAACCCAAGATTACTCTCACAATCTGGGCACGCAAAATTACGAAGAGCGCTGTCAGAGGTAGTGACCAGAAGATGATGAGTCTCGCGGTAGATGCCATCTGCTCCTTGAATCCCTTAATATTATTTTCCCTGAAACTTCTTGAGAGCGTCGGAAAGGCGGCCAGAGAATACGATACGCCTATGATCGAGAGCGGCACAGATTGGAGATTAATAGCAAAAGAAAAAATAGAGATGGATCCCACCGACATGAGAGACGCCATCGAGACTAGAAAGATGGTGGAAACACTTGTCATTGACAGTGTCAGTGTCCGAGGCAAAGAAATACGTACCACTTTTCTAATAGAAGAAAAATCCAATTTGAGAGAAGGTCTTGGAAAGAGACCGCTAGCGATAACAAATGGCACTTGTACTAAGGCGTGGAGACTAGCTCCTAGAACGACACCAATGGCCACACCTACAACCCCCATCTTCTCAGCGAGGAAAATTATGCCAATGATAATCCCAGCATTGTAGAGGATCGGCGCTAAAGCATAGATGGTGAAACGACTATAAGCTTGTGTCAGAGAGCCGAATAAATTCGAAAACCCCAAGATAATAGGTGAAAGTAAAAGAATTCGAGAAATAAAGACAACTTCATTGAGTGCCTCGGTAGAAAGACCTTTGAACAAAAGATCAGATATCCAAGGCATGAGAAAGAATGCTAAACCAGAAACGGTAACGATCAGAATGGAGAAAAAGGAAAATATGTTATCGATAAACTTGAGAAGTTTTTCCACACCTTCTGACTCCTTCTCGATGATAAACGGTATGAGAACCGAGAGTGATACTACCGAAGCCACCGTGACGAAAATAAAATCAGGTACGCGGAAAGCCGCATAGTAGATATCAAGCTCTGATGACGCGCCGAAGATATGTGCTAGAAGACGATCTCGAAGGAAGGCCAACACTTGAGACAGAAACGCAAATAGCCCTAGAAGAAGAGCCGCTTGGTTAAGAGTCTCCGTCTTCTTGTAGAGAAAACCGAAAATTTTGCGAACCATCCCGTTTTAATCCTATTTGTTTAGGAATGACACTTTGCCGGCCTTAAGTTCTAGAATAATTGACTGCACTTCTGCATTATCTGGATTAGTGGCAAGGAGAGATTCAAACTGTCTTTGAGCCTCATCCAATCTTCCGAGTCTCGCTAGAGAGAGGCCTAGATAATACTTGGCATTAGCATAATCTGGCACTAAGGTAAGAGCCGAGACGAAAGCTCCTCCCGCTCCAAGGTAGTCTTTGTTGGAATACTTTAGAAGCCCAAGCTCGAAGTAGATGGCCGGATTATTTGGCACTATGACGGCTAATCTTTCTGCAGAAGCAATAGCTCCGGCAATATTATTCTGTTGGACTTCGAGTTGGGCGAGCATCAAGTGAGCATCGGCATAATCTTCTTTGAGAACTAGGGATTGTCTGATAAGAGAACGCGCCGCTTCCACCTCGCCACGACTAAGTTCAAGTCGGGCCAAGAAGAGGGGTATTTCTGGGTTCAAAGGATTTTTCTTACTTGCTTCAGCATAGGCAAAAGTGGCATTCTCGTAAGCGCCAGAGACACTTAAGGGGGCTGGCACCAAGACACTATAGACTGCGCCGAGAGCTATCCAGTTCTGGTAACCCTCTGGATTAATAGTGACTGCCTCACGAGCCGCAGCAATACTCTTAGAAATAGCATCCTCAAAAAGAGCCCTGTTTTCTTCCGGAGTACCCGTTGTGCTGACTGCTACATTTTGAGCTTTGGCCAGATTGATTCTCGAAAGAGCGACGTAATGAATGTCAGCTGGGGCAAATTTGACAGCATTATTCAGAGACCCTTCAATAGTTTCAAGAGATGTGCCTGATACATTAGAGAGGGCGAGGGCTTTATTGAAGTGGAAAGACGATAGAGTCTTCTCGCAAACTACAAAACCAAGCACCACAGATCCAAACGCTACCACTAAAACCAGAAGGGTCGAGATGAAGTTACTCGTCACTGTGCGAGAAAGAGCCACATTGCGAGACGATACAGCCCCTACCTCTCGAGCCGTAGCGATGAAAAGGCCGGAGAAAATGAAAGACAAGATAAGTATAGCCGTCGATGGCGGATACAAGAAACTAGCTGTCCATAGATACAAAACAATCACAAAGGATGAGACTAGGGCGAAGCGAAGTACTCTGGATTCAGGAGCTCTCGATAAAGCCCTTACTCCCAAGATCACAAGAAGGATAAAGAAGGCCAACCACAAGACCATCCCTAAAACGCCGATAGAAACTACTTGAGTAGGGATAAATCCTATGCCAAATGGAAAAGCCACACCCCAGAACGGAGTAGCATTGACCTCTTGAGGCTTGTAGGTAAGCCAATCGTGACTGAAGGTATTCGGTCCAGACCCTAGTAAAATGTTTTGTGTATTTTGAGAGAGAGCTGCTCTTGAGATACTTAAAGTAGCAGAAAAAGAGGGTCGGACTTCGGTATTAGAAACGTTGAGAGTTCTCGAGACCATATCGCTAAGCGATCCTTGAGTAGAGGAAACAGAGGGATTGATAAGAAAGATAATAGACACTACACCAAGTAGTATTGGCAAGAAAGTTGTTTTAAGACCAGGATGCCGAGACGTGTCGGACAATGGAGATGTGGCGCTAAAGAAATTTTTCTCTACTATTGAGAAGTAGACAAAGATTATGGCACTCGCCACCAATGTAAATATGAACGCGGTTGTAAAATTGAGAACCACTAGAAGAGCGGTTGAGAGTGCGAAAACAGCATAGGATAGGAGACGCATAGACTTCTTCATGGGAATCATTTCAATCACCAAAATTGAAAACACAGACAAAAGTCCCATAGCCGTTGCCAAATCAGTCCATCTCCCTATGGGATTAGCTGTGTTACCAGAGAAATTACCCAAGGCAAGAAAATCGGGATAAAAAATCTTTACCGTAGCAAAAATTGCTATCAGAGAAAAAGAGGCGAAGAAAGCTACGAGAGCCTTAATCGTCTTCGAGCTATCTGTGAAAATCACACTCGATAGAAGTAGGAGCACAGAGCCTAGAAGCATGAAGCCAAAAGTTCCCACTTCCAAACCGTAGCCAAAAAGTGACAAAGAAGAAGGAACGCTCAAGAATGCGGAGAGGAAATATACTATGGGCAATAGAATTGCCACGACAAGTACCAGAGACCAAGGAATACTAAACTCTCCTTTTCTCCAAACTTCAAAAATAAATACCAGAACGGCCACGATCACGGCTAGTGCTGTCAGAGACGACTTGGCCACATCCATATCGAGAGCTCCACCAGGGATAAAAAATAGCGGTAGGAGAAACACGAGTCCGGTGATAATGAGAGAACTGATTTTATGAGCTTGGAACATGGATATTTGCAGATAAATTAAACTTGTTAATAGCCCTATTTTAGCATATAATAGCCTCGGTGTCGGGTAGTTGACCCGTGAGATAAGTGGGTATAATGCACTACGTATACGTTCTTCAGTCCCCCAAGCAGTTTTATATAGGTTCCACAAGCGATTTGAGGAGAAGACTTATCGAGCATCAAACAAACAAGTCCTTAAGTACTAAAAATCGTGGGCCATGGAAACTCATATATTACGAAGCATCTCTGTCTAATAGAGATGCCAGGAAAAGAGAAATATATCTAAAAACTGCTTGGGGTAAGCGATACTTGAAGTCACGCATAAAACATAGTACCTAGCTATCTCACGGGTAGGAAAGTCCGAACATTCAGCCCATTGGATGGAGCGACGAGCTCGCTATCCAACGGGCAAGGGTAGCAGGTAACGCCTGTCCGCCGCGAGGCGCGAGATGAGAACAGAAACGACCCGGTTAAGTCCGGCTGAAACGGCAAAATTCTTACCTGAATGCAAGGCCGTGACCCGTTGGATAGAGCTCGCAAGAGCTCGCTATCCAACGGGTAGTGCCGCTATAGGTTCGTAGTGATACGAATCACAGATAAATAACTATCCCCCATGAGATGACTTCGTCAGAAGGCTATCTCACGGGGACAGAATTCGGCTTATAGACACCCAACCCCGCCCTCGCTTTGCGAGGGCGGGGTTGTTTTTAAATAAACTCCCAGGTTGCCACTACTTCATTAAGAAAGGGTTCTAGTTGTTTAAGTGTTGTGAGTTCGTATAGATAACCATTATTAATCAGCCATATTTCATAAGTATCGCCCAAGACAAAATTTGTACTATAGAAAGAGGTGGCCTCTACCCCGCCAACTTCTATATTTTTTAAATCTGTCCGGACTTTCGACGGCACATCCATACGAAAACGTTCTTCACTAATTTTATTATCCCCATATGGCACCACGAAGATTTGAAAACCGGAAACTATTTCAGTGTTTTCGAAAATAACCGTCTTCGCTCCCCCACCCTCATCAAATTCCTTAACACTCATTCCTTCTGGATAAAGTAGCGAGAATTTGTAGTCAAGAGATCTATACTCCCAGGCATCTTGAGGAACTTCCCTATCTTCCTTTGGTTTGGAAGAAAGGTCGATGAGAGAAAGCTCGCGAAGGTTTTCAATCCCTCGATCATTTTTAGCATAAAGTAAACCCCCAATTATAAGAACGGCGGATACTGCGAAAACTATTAGCCTTGACTTCATGGGCTCTGATGTAAAATCATGCGGCCACCAAAAAATTTAATTTTGAATCCTTCAAACAGACGCATTTTGCGTGTCGGAGTAACTGAAGAAGCAGCACCAGCTAATGTAAACTGAAAACTACCACTAGTATTCCAAGTTAATATTGTGTCCCCACCAGATGTCGAGGATGATGCTCCTGTACTGTCTACGATGGTGATAGCAGATGTAAGAAAGCGAATAATCACAACACCAGAACCTCCAGTACCTCCTCCAGTGTTATTATCTCCGTCACCTCCACCACCTCCGCCAGTATTTGCTGTGCCTGCGGTAGCCGCAGTTCCGTTACCTCCGTTACCTCCGCCACCTGCACCCCCTGAACCTATAGTGGCTTGGTCTGTTCCTCCTCCACCTCCTCCGCCTCTAGTTACTGCACTACCTGTAATATCGGAAGAAGTTCCATCTCCACCTGCTCCACCATTATCTACACCTCCATCAACACCAACAGCACTTGCACCTCCTCCACCTCCTCCGCCATCTCCTGTGGCGTTGTCTCCTCCATCATTTCCTTGTCCTACCGTTCCAACTCCTTCAGTCGCATGGCCTCCACCTGTTCCTCCACCAGAACCTCCGTCTCTACCAGCCAGAGCGTCTCCACCTCCGCCACCACCTCCCGTAGAAACTAAGGCAACTCCTATTGAGGAGTTGCTACCATCTGAACCACTGTTTCCATTAACTGTTGCTCCAGCACCTCCTCCGCCTACGGTAATTGTATAGCTTGTACTTTCAGTAAGGGTAAGGGCGACATTTTCCTGATAACCCCCCGCACCACCGCCTCCAGCGGCTTCGTTGGTGCTATTTGAATCACCACCTCCTCCACCGCCTGCTATTACTAAAGCTCTAAAGTTGTAAGTAGCCGCTAAAGTCTGATTAGGAAAACCTCCCGAGAATACGGCAAAGGTAAGGGTAAATACTAATAATTTTTTAGCATAGTTCTTCATTGATGATAAAATCACTATTGCCCAGAATCCAAATTCAAAGGAGCAACCTCCACTATTTTATTTTCAGATGGGCGGTACAAAATAGCTTTTTTCGCTTTAGTATAAATGATCACCTTGTCCCCCACTTCAGCATTGGCAAAAAACTCTTGATCCTTAAGTTGCTCGAGGTCGGTTATTGTCGCAATGGTAGGTTGTTCGTCTTGAGGAAGAATAATCAATTTTGAAACTTGGTCTAAAATGTTTTTCGATTCATCTTGCTTTTTAGATTGGAGATAGAAATAGCCAGCTGTGGAGACTGCCGAGATCAATATCAAAACTGCTAAGATAATAATTGTCAGTGTACTTTTCTTGCGCTTCGGTTTAATTAAAACTTCTTGTTCTTTATTGATATTTGAAGATTCGTCCATATAGGTATTATATCAAAGTATCATTAAGGGAGAGGCTCTTCAATTGGCGGTTCTTCGACGATAGGCTCTTCGACTGGTGGTTCTTCAACCACTGGTTCCTCGACTGGCGGTTCTTCTACCACTGGTTCCTCAACTGGCGGTTCTTCGACGATAGGCTCTTCGACTGGTGGCTCTTCAACCACTGGTTCCTCGACTGGCGGTTCCTCGACTACAGGCTCATCAGGCGCAGCTGATATGGCGTTGCTGATGAGCGCATCAAGTTGATTTTTGGTAATACACGTTTCTGCACCTGATTCATCGCTGACACAGAGCTCTTTAGTGCGCACTCGGTTGACGAACAAGTCCCCTATCCCGTTGGCCGCAGAAGCAAGCCATGTGGTGACTTTCGAGAAGATATTATTGAAGAATCTTTCAGCAAACAACTCTGATTCTGGAGTGGAACTTGCAGTCGTTGAGGCGATTGTTTCTATATTAAGTCTAAGATCATCCGTACTGGAAGCTACACTAGAAAGCATTGCGAAGATTGCCTCAGTTGTACTTGCAGTACTTGAAGCATTGATCGTTAAGCTATCTATAGAAACGGTTGTGCTTGCAAGTTGATTCTGGAAATCTTCAAACCCTCCGATGTTGAAGCCGTTGGCGATCACATTACCTGCGAAGAAGGCGTTTCCAGCGCTGTCGAAACTGATAACTGTGTCAGTGGAGGTGGCGGTAGTTGACCCAAAAGAGGTAGAGAGTGTTCCGACTCGCTCTACACTGAACCTCCCATCTTCTAAGAGTCTAAGTGTGACATCATTTCCAACTGGCTCGATGACGCTCGTGACCAATGTATCTGTGACAACTCGTGGGGTAATCACTTCGAGTCCGGCAACTACCCGGTCGGTGAAGATTTCTGAGAGAGTAGAGGTCGCTCTAATATCTTTTTTATCTTGAATGTTTCGAGCTAAGATTGCACGGGCTGTGTCTCGTCCTGCATTAATATCTCCGTTGATGTTGTCTAGTAAAATACCATCATCTCTATAAGCCACCTTGAGTAATGCGCCGGTTGAGTATCCGGTGTGAACCATCACAAGTACCGTACAAACCGAGCCTTCTGCACACTCTTTATCCTCAAGTGCTTTACCGATAGTAACCCCAGCCTTAGTAGCACGCATCGCAACTCCAGGGACAGATGAGACGGTTAGCATATCGCCAGCTTTGATCGAGCCATTTTCTCCAGAAAACTTAACTGGTACACGTCCCGCCAAAGCTACTTTCTGTGGATGTTTAGCATTTCCTAAAATATCACCACCCATGGTCAGATATGGAGCAAACGAGATTACTCCGACTACTGAATTACTCGACGAAGCCTTCTCAAGTACTGATGATTTTTGAAGACCAAGTTTCGAGTCATACTCATATGACTCATCGCCTATGGCCACAACATCTCCAGCTTCAACATTAAGTTTGGTCTCATACCACTCCGCCAAGTCTCCACCAGTAGATGTGTAGTTCATAGTCACGACGACACCAGCGCCTCCACCTCCACCTGAAGCCGCGGTGGCGTTACCATCAACGTTGGCGGCTCCTCCGCCACCAGCACCATAAGCAGTACTAGTCGCACCAGCAATGCTTCCTGAACCAAAGGCTACACCTCCCTCACCACCACCTCCCCAATAACTTGCGCCTCCCATACCACCAGCGGCCGACTCTGCAATACATGCCGAAGGAGATGAGCCGTCGCCACCGGCAAGTTTTATATCTCCAGTAGCTGTAGTGGTGGCGCCTCCAGCACCTCCTGATCCAAGACCGGTACAAGTAGCCGATGATGAATCACCAGTGCCATTGGTACCACCAAGTGCCAGTACTCCATCCATAGAAGAGTTACCACCTGATCCCCCATTGCCACCAGCGTCTGTTCCTCCAATACCTCTCGCGCCCACAGTAACAGTTTCAGTTGAGCCTAAAGTTGCTGCGGCTATCATAGAAATAGAAGTTCCTCCCGCACCTCCTCCACCAGCAGCTTGTTCATTAGTACCATCGCCATTCGCACCTCCACCTCCACCTCCACCTCCAGTTGCTATGACTTCAGTAAATTTGAGATTTGAATAATTTGATTTCGTCCAGTTAGTACCCGTCTGGCCGATATCAAATACTGTCACTGTCACACCTTCAACAGCATCAGCGGTTGTATCTACGTAAACTAAACCAGCTGATGTGGTCTTGAGAGTACCAGCTGTAGTTGTACCAATAGAGAGTTGACCTGTACTTGTGATAGAGAGTGCTGCTTGTGTCGTCGTCGCCGTCCCCGCTACTGTAGTAGTAGCAAAGTAGAGGTTGCCTCCTGCGTTACGGAAGGTCCATTGAGCGATGCCAGCACCTGCTGAAAGTGAGAGTTGAGGACCTGTGGAGGAAGCGATGGTCAGTTGATACATTGGTGTCGATGTACCTATACCTACTAGAGTATTGTTGCCTCCGTTAGCAAAGATGGCATTAGGGTTGAGGGTAGAAGTGGTGGTAGACCAATTGTAGATAGCGGCACCACCGGCAGAAGAAGCATCATCACCATCACAGAGTGCAGCTGATCCGGTGAGACCGATACAAGTAGCATTGGCATTACCAAACGTTACCTTGTTTGTCGAGTCTATAGTGAGAGCTGCGGTAGTTGAAGTGGCGGTACCTGCTACTGTTGTGGTTGCTAGATAGAATGTACCTCCCGCGTTGCGGAATGCCCATTGAGAATATCCGGCACCAGAGGAAAGTGCTAATTGTGAGCCTGTAGTAGAGGCGATAGTTAATGTGTAATAAGGAGTGGTAGTACCGATACCGACAGCACTACTACTTGCGATCCGCATGACTTCTGTTCCTAGATTATTATCACCAAGACCAGAACCTGAGTTAACTCTAAATATAAGTTCATTACCGGTAAGACGAATACTCGGGCGTACACCGGCCGGACTATTAGAAATAACAGAATAAGTACCCAAATCAACAATATCAGTAGTACCAAACCCAGTATACGGAATAGAGTTAGGGGTTCCAATCAGAAGACTTTTATGAGTACCGGCATCATAGTCACCACCCACAGAGAAACCCACAATTCCAAGATTACCATCTCGGATGCTTATTTGACCTGTCATGCCATTATTTTCTATTGTTTTGCCGCTAGTGTGACCAAACAAGAGAGCTCCGCTAGTGCCTCCTGTATCTGCTCGCGCTGCAAAAATTTGCCCAGTGTTTGCCCCAGATACATGTGACAGCTTTTGCCTACCATCAGAATGAATATCCTCAAATTGAAGATATGCTCCGCTATTTAGTTCATTTTCAAAACGCACATCACCACCTGCAACATGTAATCTTGTAGACGGACTCGTCGTCCCAATACCTACATACCCGCCTGAATTGAGGATAGTCAGTGCAGAGTATCCAGTTGTCGTCGCCGTTCCTGCTACTGTAGTGGTGGCAAAGTAGAGATTGCCTCCAGCATTTCTCATGGTCCATTGAGCAAATCCTGCGGAGTCTGTCAGAGAGAGTTGAGGACCTGTGGAGGAAGCGATGGTCAGTTGATACATTGGTGTCGATGTACCTATACCTACTAGAGTATTGTTGCCTCCGTTAGCAAAGATGGCATTAGGGTTGAGGGCACTTGTGGTGGTAGACCAATTGTAGATAGCGGCACCACCGGCAGAAGAAGCATCATCACCATCACAGAGTGCCGCACTTCCTGTGAGACCAATACAGGTAGCATTGGCATTACCGAATGTTACTTTGTTTGTCGAGTCTATGGTGAGAGCTGCGGTAGTTGAAGTGGCTGTACCAGCTACAGTAGTAGTGGCTAGGTAGAATGTACCACCAGCATTACGGAAAGCCCATTGTGAGAAACCGGCTCCAGAGGAAAGGGCGAGTTGGGAGGCGGTAGCTGAATATGGATTGAGGAGCCATGTCGGTGTACTGGTGCCGATACCGATATTGCCTGTATTTGCTATACGCATATATTCAGTAGATGCCCCATTCCAGAAAGAGATATCGTAAGAACCACCACGAATTAAGAGTTGATTAGCATTTGTACCTACTGAAACCTCCGTGCCATTTGAGTTATATCTTGTGACACTATTACCACCGCCATCTCCATCAACCTTTAGGTCTCCAAGAATAGTAGAGGAGGCATTAGCTATAAATCCTTGATTTGTGAGAATGCCATTAGTATCAATAGAGAGAGCTGAGACCGAAGATGTGGCAGTACCGGCAATTGTAGTGGTTGCTAGATAGAAGATCCCACCTGCATTTCTTTGTACCCACTGTGAGAAACCAGCACCTGCTGAAAGTGAGAGTTGAGGACCGGTGGAGGAAGCGATGGTTAGCTGATACATCGGTGTAGAAGTACCAATACCTACCAGAGTGTTGTTACCGCCGTTAGCAAAGATGGCGTTGGGGTTGAGGGTCGAGGTGGTGGTGGCCCAGAAAGTATCTGCTGCACCGGAACCAGAAGGCGTCCCGCAACCGAATCTACCTGCTCCGTCGTATTGTAAGAAACTTGTGCTTGCACAGCCTGAACCACCTGCTAACCCAGCACCGAAGAAGTTAGTGGTAGAAGCATTTGTAGCACAGAGATTAGTTGAAGTGGCGTTGGTGGAAGTAGAGAAGGTGGCGAAGGTAGTGGAAGCGATAAGACCTAGAGGTGATCCTTTGAGCCAGAGACCGGTGGTAGTGGAGTTAACAGTTACTCCGCCATAAGAATCATTGGTGAAAGCAAATGAGCTACCG
>JBAQWR010000042.1:0-6838 GCA_049299015.1 Minisyncoccia bacterium
CCCTTAAACCAAGTGGCAGATACGAATACACTCCGGCCAGTTCTTTGTGTATAAATCCGGCGCGGGTTAGGAGAATAGCGTTCTTTGAGACCTCGTCCTTAGGCGCCTCTTTGCGCGTCTTGGTGAATAGTGTGCTCTGTCGCATAGTCGCCCTATTATAGAGAAACTAGACCCAAAAACAAAGCCTACTAAAAGATGTTACGGACGTCGCGGATGGTGATGAGAAGCATGAGGAAAATGAGGAAAGCAAAACCGGCAGTATTAAGCGCGTTAAAAATTCTTGAAGGGATAGGTCGACGAATCACTGCCTCGATAGCGACAAAAAGTAGCCGCCCGCCATCAAGCGCCGGGAAGGGCAAGAGATTGATGATAGAGAGATTGATAGAGATCAGTGCGGCAAAAGTAAGAAGATAAACAAAACCTAATTCGCGCACATCCCCCACCATGCCCACAATCCCCACAGGACCCGTGACTCCAGAAAGATCGGCCGTGCCACCGAGAGCCTGGAAGATAAAAGTACCGATAGCTGAACCGGTGAGCCAAGTTAGTTCCGACGTAGTCTTGATTCCGTGCCACAAAGCCTTGTGTAGCGGGAGTTTGACTATGCCTATAGTGTCCATAGAAATACCGACAGCAGGTCTGTCTTCGACTATCCCCGCTTGTGGCGTCACGGTTTTAGTATAAATTTCCCCACCTCTCTCGATTTCGAAAACAATGGGTTCTAAAGATGCAGAGATGAAAGTAGAAGCTTCTTCAGGTGTAAGTGCGGAGACAACACTTCCTCGCGACAGCGAAATGATAGTATCGCCGGATCTAAGGCCGGCCATTTCTGCCGGAGATTCTGGCAATACAGTAGTAATAACTGTCTGTGGATTCTCGATGGGAAGGTCTAGGCCTAATGGTGCTGGCAGGCCTATCACAAATCCGAGCGATATCAAAAGCCACGCGAAGAGGAAGTTGCCAAACACACCAGCTGTAAGCACTGCCGCTTGAATACCGCGATTCTTGGTCTGGAAGCTGTCAGTGGAATTGGTTTCTTCTGTAGGACTTTCCCCAAAAATTTTCACAAATCCGCCAAACGGCAACCAGTTGAGAGTAAATGGTGTCCCCTTCCAAGTGAAAAGTTCTTTAGCTCGAGGCGGAAAACCGAGACCGAACTCATCGACTCTGATACCGAAAAATCTAGCGACGAGAAAATGCCCAAGCTCGTGGACGATAACCAAAGCAGATAAAATTATGATAAATATTATTATGGACATTTAGAAATTAGGTTAATTAGAATAATTAGAAATTTACTCTAATATTTCTTTCTCTTTCTTGGAAACAAGACTCTCGAGACTGTTGTTCACCTCATCTACCAATCTCTGAAGATCGGTCTTCAGACGAAATTTGTCATCCTTGCTTATACTTCCATCCTTCTCCTTGCGATCAATCTCACTCAGATTCTTCTCACGTTCTGTACGCACCCTGATACGAGCCTCCTCATACTTCTCCTTGGCCACCTTGATCAAGAGGGCCCGACGTTCGCTCGTCAAATCTGGGAAAGAAACTCGCACTCCCTGACTGTCGAGTGCGACAGAGACACCTAGATTGGACTCCCTGATCGCCCTGTCAATATCTGGAGCTGTGTCTTTGTCCCAAGGAGCGATGAGAAGCGACTTGGGTCCGGTGATTGATATCGAAGCAGTTTGATTGATAGGCATCTTGGAACCATAAACCTCGACCGAGACACCATCGAGAATACTGGGAGAAGCCTGACTTGTGCGGATGCCAGCATACTCCGACTTCAGCCAATCCAGAGTCAGATCGCTTGCCTTCTTAAATCCATCGAAATCGTGCGCCATAAACTTATAATACCAGAGATAGGTGCTCTATAACCAATCTCGGCAGAGAAGCTGGATCGAGAGCAAAACGTCTGACATTGTATACACTTTCTATAATATGGTTGGCTTTCTTCTCTTTTCTTAAAAAAAGTAGGAGATTGTCTAGAAAATCGGGCAAACTCTCTTCATCATCTACAAACTTTTTGGCAAATAAAAGCCGGTCTTTTAATGGAAGAGTAAGAAACTTTTCTGCCTGTGTGAGTTCGGGTCTTGTGCCTACATGAAAGGCTTGCATCCGCGACAATAGAGTGGGTTCAATAGATGCCTCCTCCTTTACCACTAGAAAGAAATGCGTATCTGTAGAGGGATCTTCAAATGTCTTGAGCAGAGCATTTTGCGCCTCGAGAGTGATGCGCTCGGGAGAGATGAAGAAAATTTTCTTTCCACCTTGCCCCGCCGAGGCGGTGGCGATGGCCTTGCGCGCGGATAGAAGTCTCAATTCCCTAGCTTCGTCTATACCAAAAGTACTCATCCTGAAAGCAAAGAAGTCAGGATTGTTAGCAATCGCGATATCTAGACTCTTACAGAGTGACCGCAGATATGATTCCGCATTCTCTGGAGCACCAATCAGAAGATTAGAGTGATGCAGGCTTCTTGGCATCTAGAAGTTCAACTTGGAAATAGAGAGTCGAGTTTGGCGGGATAGGTCCGACACCTTGTGGGCCATAACCATAATCCGGAGCGATGATAAGCTCTCGCTTGCCACCAACCTTCATACCAATCAATCCCTCATCCCAACCACGGATAACTGATCCGGTTCCAATAGTAAAGACGAAAGGAACGTTTCTATCGACAGAACTATCGAAAACCTTACCATCTGCCAGCGTGCCTATATAATGCACAGTCAGCGTGTCGCCAGAGGAAGCCTCGGGACCAGTACCCACGACCACGTCTTGTACGTTAACACCAGTTTGTGGCACTTCGGCACTCGCATCTTGGGAAGAAGGGTTAAAGAGGTTCATAATAGGGCCAGAAAATAATAGATAAGCTAAGAATACCATACCTGCGGCCACGGCAATCCCTTGATTCTTGTTCAATGTTTTCATATTTTATACTTTATATACGTGATATATGTGCCTAATACTTGTATATGATATGATAGCGCCATGAAAGAATCAACTAGAAATGCCCTCACCCTGAGCCGACGGGATATGCACAAAGTTGCCCGTGAGCGAGTCCACGAGATCTCTAGAGAATTTACGGAGGGGTTCAGTTTTCTCGAAGATTATCCAAAATCAGTCACCTTCTTCGGCGCCAACCAGTTTAGCGAAGACAATGAACACTACAAGGACGCTCGTCGCCTAGCCTCGCGCGTGGTTAAAGACTTAGGCTACTCTGTGCTCTCCGGTGGCGGTCCGGGTATTATGGAAGCGGCCAATAGAGGAGCATTCGAGGCTGGTGGCAACTCACTAGGACTCTTGATCAAACTACCGAGCGAACAGGTTATAAATAAATACATCACCAAATCGTTCTCGGCTTATTATTTCTTCGTGCGCAAAGTGCTTCTCTCTTTCTCGGCCGAGGCATTTATCTTCTACCCAGGCGGGTTCGGAACTCTCGACGAGTTTTTCGAAATCCTCACTCTCGTCCAAACTAGAAAGATCCAGAACATCCCTATAATCTGTGTCGGGAGTGAATACTGGAATGGGCTAAAGAAATTTATGGAGAAAGATATGGTTGGTCGCAAGACCATCTCGGAGGAAGAGCTCGGACTTTTCCACATCGTCGACGATCATGATGAGATTATAGATATCATCAAGAAGGTACCGGTGCACGCGGGCGTGCCATTCAATGGAGTGAATACCGATATAGACGGCTGAGTCTAAGTGGTAGGTCTTGAAGTAACATCGAAAATAGAGGAGGGAAACTTCTCTCCAGCGATTTGACGCGCCACTTTATTGCCGCCGAAAATAGAAGGCAAAATACCAACACCATTACAACCGAGATTGTAGAGAAGACGAGGATACTCTGGATCAGGGCCGATCATACGTAAAAGATTTTTGGTATAACCCATGACTCCATGCCACATGAAGGCATAGTCTAGATCCTCTGGTTTATTGTACGTATGGCGGACGAAGTCTGTGATCTGTCGGCGCGCACTCTCTGAAAATTCCAAACTGCGATCATACCTTACCCTTTCTTCAAGAGCGAAATCTGGTCCACCTATTGAAACAAGATTCTGCTTAATATTCTCTTCTTGCTCGAAGGGGCGACGAGTCATATAGAAATACGGATCGCCAGGATTGTCTGTTAGTCCTGGATCGACCTTCTGGAAATAGCTGATGGCGGCCGGTATTCCTGTATGAGCCTCGAGATAGCCAGACATGAAAGCGACGACGCCGTCTATATTGTGGTGAAAGCGAGTATCTAGAGAGAGCCCAGAAGGAGTGATGATATCGAAGTTGTCGAAGCCGTTGGTACATAAAACCACCTCGTCACATTCTATAGTGTAATTAGTGGCGTCAAGAAGAATCTTATCAGGCTTGATGATCACTTTAGCCGCTGGAGTGTGTTCATAGAGAGAAAGTCTGTATCCATAATTTGCCATAAGATAGGAAACTACTTCTTGGCAAAAGAGTGCGGAATTCATCACTCCCTTCTGCGAAGCAAGGACGGCGATGTATTGAGGGTCGAAGGTCTCGAGCTTGAGTGATATTTCTTCTGAAGAAACTAGGGAGAATAGATTATGATATTTGTCAGGAATCTCATGGAGGAAGTCTATGTCTTCCCAAATCTCCATCGCGCCAGTGTGGAGACCTCCCTTGCGCCGGAGATAATCGTTTTCTAGGTGTCCCAAAATCTGCTCCTTGGTAGAGAGACCGGCATAACTCGTAAAACGAGATAGATGTATGTCGAGCCCTGCTTCTGTATACATCTCATCTAATAACTCCCACGCCAAGTTCAAGTTATTCTGACCTTCGCAGGCTTTCTCCAGGCCAAATTCTTCGACCATCTCTCTGAAAGGCCGTTCGAAGTAGCTGGCGATCTGTCCTGCGTTGTGCCCTGTAGCACCGTGAGCAAGTTTATAACCCTCGACGATAACCACCCGCTTGTTAGTATGTTTCAAAAGGAAAAAAGCTGTGGAGATACCGGCAATACCACCGCCGACTATCGCGACGTCTGTCTCGATATCGCTATCGAGCATCTTGATCTCTCTATCTTTGTTGAGTTGATGTATCCAGGGAGAATTATTTTGCATGTGACTTTTTTCATTATAACTTCCATTTGAATTTGGGTAAACGAAGAGCCCGACCGTACAACTTGTACGGTCGGGCTCTTCAACCTCTCAACTCACAACAAGGTCGCGATCTGCCGCGCAACCTCACGTCGCCACAACGGCTCGGCCGCCCGAGGAGCAACTATGGCAACGTGTGTGCCAAAACCAGTCCAGGACAGTCGCGGATCAAGTGGACGGGGAATAAGTCGCCAAAACGGAAACTCGTTGAAGTCGGGTGGGGAGTCAATGAGCGCCACCTTAACTGGACGCCCTTCAAGAAACCTATAATCTCTCGGTGACCCGAGTACGATCGCTGCGTGTTTCAACGTACGAAGTTCCTTGATGATGAGGGCGCAGTTTGGATGCCTGTGCGCATCCTCATCGTGAACGGTGAAGCTGATCCCCGGCAGACTGATTGTCATCGGCACCTCGAGTGTTGAGTGGTTGATGATTGGGAAATAACAGATGTCCTAGATCAATCTACCTTAAAATGGCCTTAAGTAAAGGATTTTTACCACTTGCAATTTTATATAATATATGATATAGTGTAGGTAGACGCATTTCTGTATTTCTGTTCGTTCACAACACGCTACTTCCGAGCGCCCGCAGGGCGCGAGGAGACTCACATGTTCGGACTGATTTTCGCAACCATTGTGTTCGGCGTTTTTCTACTGATCGTCCTGGGACTCGCTAGGCTAAAAATCCTTTGGGTCATTGTACCCTCGAATTGCTATTCTCTCGTCACCACACTCGGCAATAAGAGCGGGGACATGACTCAGGGCGGTGGTGGAGTAACAAACATCATCCACAACGTTCCTGGAATGAGGCTGGTCAAGGAGAGCTACAACCTTATGGAGTGGCACTTCCGACCTGGCAGAGAACGCCGCGGCCTCTTGTTCTTCATCTTGGGAGTCACGTGGATCGGATTCTTCCGAACTCTCCGCACAAACAAGATTCGCCGCTTCCGCTATAGCAAAAACAAGGATGAGAAAAAAGATGGGGCTGAAAAAACCCCTATAGTGAAGAAAGATGGGGTCGTCGGCGACTACTTCATCGAAGGGGATGATCTCACAACAGAGTTCGTCCCGTTCTCCGGCGAGATGGCGATTCTGGTAACAAAGGCGGAGACGAGGGATATCTTCGAGCTCGACTTTCTTTTCAACGCCATCGAGGAAGCCGTAAGGCCTCTCATGGCGATCCGCGTAGCGGATGCCAATGCGATCCTCGCTGGCATGATCAAAGAGAAGGTCAACGCTGTGACCGGTCCTGAAGCGCCAGAGTTCTTCATCAAGGCAAGTCCAGCGAGCACGAAGAAAATCGTCCAAGCGGCGAAGAAGGCCACCAAGGGTTCGGAAGCAGAGATTGGGAAGAAGATTGTCAGAATCAACCTGATCTCAACCGACATGGATGAGAAGGATCGCACGCTCTTCGAATTACCAGCCAAGACAGAGCGTGAGAACGCCGCAGCGGTAGCGATAGCCGAGAAAGACAAGGAGGTCAAACTGCGGGCCAACACCGCAGATGCGGATAGGGTCACGCGAGTGATCATTCCGGCCTCAGAGACTCCAGAGAGAGCCGCGAACTACAGGGCAGACCGATTCGCAGCCGCGCATGAGGTCAACAAAACCCTCACGACATTGGTGACGGGACAGGGCGCCGTACCCGTAGTGCCACTCAGTAAAATCGCTTAGAAAGAAGGTGTGTGAACAGGGCCGAACGACAATGTCGTTCGGCCCTT
>JBAQWR010000043.1:0-13290 GCA_049299015.1 Minisyncoccia bacterium
GTTCAGGATATACGCACTGATGGCCCTCAGGAGTGAGGCAACTGTCATCTTTCACTAATTCACGCTTGGAGGAGTAACAGACCCTACGTTTGTTATACCAAGAGAAGTTCGGATGAATTCGACCAAACCCCAGACAGTAGCAGCCACGAAGAGAGCGACGAGGCCCCAGATCATGATCTTCTTGCCGTCTGCCTTAGATTCTTCATTGCCTTGAGCGAAGATGTATTTGACCAATCCCCAGAAGAACGCCAGAAGAGCGAGACTGAAGACGATAGGAATAGCAAGATCTACTATATTACCTATCTGTGTCACAAGATTAGTAAGAGTACCTAGTTGCTGAGCGGAGGCCAACGCAGGGACAAGTGCCAGAGCGGCGATAATAACTTTTTTCATTTAATTAGCTAAAATAACGTTATTTTTAATATACCTACACGGTATGACTATATAATACGACAAAGTACACGGAAGGCAACGGTGTTATCCCCTATGGCACGTATACAGGCAGATTCAGCTCCCTCATGAAAAAGATGACGATCCCCCAGACAGAGACCGCGACAAATAGGGCAAGAAGTCCCCATTTCATAATTCTCTTTCCTTCATCCACCGCCTTCTCATCACCACCGACATGGAAGATAAACTTGGCTAGCCCCCAGAAGAAGACTAGCAGGGCCATACCAAACACGACACCTATTGTGATGTTTATAAGATTACTAGTAGATGAAATTAATTGGAGAAGCATGTTAAGGCAATAAAGGCAGATTCCCGAAATTATTGAAACCTAGATCACTCTGGACAACTGTGATAATAGACCAGAATGACATCAAGAGAAATAAGGCGATGAGACCCCATTTCATAAGATTTTTGCCATCATCTACCGCCTTCTCATCGCCACCGACACGGGAAATAAACTTTGTAAGTCCCCATAGAAAGGCTAGCAAGGCTAGAGCGGCCACCACTGGCAGAAGAGCCTTGATCAAGGTGAGGAAAATATTTATGAGATCGGTGAAGTTGTTTGGAGTATTCATGTTATCTATTTATAGTGAGTTTATCGAACTACGGTGCACACACTGGTCCTCCTAGCTGACCGATGGTCTGACAGATAACATTGGCCAATACCCATGAGCCAAGAAGGATTGCTGTGCCTATAGAGGTATATAAGAGTGCCTTGTGAGCCGTCGCAAGCTTACTCTCATTGCCCTGTGCCATGACGTAGAGGAAACCCGAGTAGATAAAAGCCATGACCGCAAGCACCCCGCCGATAGGCAACAAAATGTTATCTACTATTGCTTTCATAAGAGAGAAGAGTGAGTTTCCAACACCGGCCTTGAAAGGATTCGGGAGTGTGGCGTTTATGCTTGGCCCACTAACCGAACCAGATGGAGGTGTCTGGACGCTACCATCCTGCGCATAAACCAAAACCGCGCTGATGCTAAAGACTATAACAAACGAGAGTGCGACTGCGGATAACTTTTTTATATTCATCCCGTTAGAAGTTTTAAGAGAATTAGTATTATTAATCATATTGTGTTTATTGAACTTCTAACGGGATTCATATTACGGTTTAAGAAGAAAAAATTCTGGTTTCAATAAGGTACTAGTTATAGTGTAGACGATAATCCAAGCGAAGAGTATCCACAGGTAGCCGATGAGTACTTTCCACAAAATGCCTTTAGCTGTCTCCTTCTTCGCCTCACTGCCACCAGAAGTAAGCAGGACAATGCCTGCGTAGGCGAAGGCCATGGCCGCAAGTAAGGTCGATATAATCACAAGATCTGTAATGAGATTCTTGAGGAGAATGATAAGGCTGCCGAAAGTGCAATCGGGGCCACTACAAACGCCAGGGCCTACTAGTGGTTGCCAGACTTGTGCGAGTTGATCCATGTTATTTATGATGAGCTTGTCGAATCATTTAATAAGTATATCCACTTCCTTACTCATTTTACTTACAGCGTCAAACGTCCGAGCGCGACCACTGCTGATAGATTCTATAGCATCGGTGAAGATGACTCCGGTTCGTGTGCTATCTGGATCGAGCCACCCCTTAGACTGAAGTGCGGCATCGTAGAAAATAGAAAGGGTGGCATCATTGGGTTTCTCTATGAGGAGATCGCGTTGTGGCGGAGGTAAGTATAGAAGCTCGGAGAGCTTGAGCGCTGACTCCTTGGAAATGAGTTTGGTAGCCACATTGAGAGCCGTTCCCGGAGACTTCGAGCCACGAGAGATAGCTATCCCACGAAGATGGCCGAAGGTGACAGTCTTGCCACTGACTCTAGATTGAGGCACGAGCGCCACGCCGAAATTGAGATTGGGATTCTTGTTTTTGAGAATACGGAACTCTGAAGCTAGACCAATGTAGTAAGCCGAGTCGCCAGAGGTGAAGTGAGTACGAGCATCGATAAGTGAGCGATTCCAGCTGTAATAAGTCTTGGTTGGATTCGAGAATTGAGTATAGAAATCGAGAGACGATTCAGCTGGCGAGATGGGTAGGCTGAAGTTATTTGAAATTTGCGAGGCCAAACCCCCATTAACGAAGGCGGTGATAGGGGTCCCAGCCTGAAGCATGAGTAGTGACAAGATGTCTTTGTAATTAGGAATGTTACGTGCTTCACCTAGTGCCATAACTGATGTTATGAGGTTCCCCGCGGCATCCGACTTCGAGAGGTTGAAGGATGCCGCGTAGATCTCATCCCAGAACTTCATCGGTTGAGCCTGCCCCGCCGCAGAGAGAAGATCTCTATTGTAATAGAGTACTAAAGGATCGACAGAAATAGGCAGAGCGTAGACTCCCGTAGGATCGAGGAAGAGTTCCCCCTCTTCGACAAATATAGTTTTGAAGCTCCGCTCGCTTAGGCTCGCGTAGGGAATAGCTACCAGCTTGGGCTTATTTTTCCAGAACTTGTCGGTGGTGAGGATGACGAGGTCTGGCCCAGTACCCTCTGCCAAGGCTTCGGTAAATTCTGTCTCGATAGTGTCGGCCCTTTTCTCTACATAGCTAAGTGAAAAACTTTGATCTTGGGTAAAGGCGGGAGTATTGACGAGTTGACTAAACTCATGGAGAGGAATATCGCCCCAGATAGTCATAGGGACACTGCCACCAGACGAGCCACGATAAAGCGCAAACATGACTACTCCAATGACAATGAAAAATCCGAAAACTGAAAGTAGAATAATCTGAAACTTGGACATGTATTAAGTCTAACAGACAACAGGCAACCAACAATCCACAATTTTATAGACAGATGAGTGACGCGAGGCTGTCCCCTTCTCGTAGTTTCATAATTCGCACACCTTGAGTCTGACGACCGAGAACCGGAATCTCTTTGATATCAACTCGTACCACCTGACTTTTCTTAGAAATAGCGATAACCTCTTCCTCATCTGTCACTACTTGAGATGCGATGACTGGACCGGTCTTCGGCGTCACTTTCGAAGTCAGGATCCCCGAGCCTCCCCTACCTTGTACTTTGTATTCAGAAAGTTCTGTGCGCTTACCGTAGCCATTGGCCGAGATAACTAATAGGTGAGCGGGCTTCCCGTCTGACTTCACGACATGAGCGCCGATGACGATATCTCCTTTGTCCAATTTGATCCCTCTCACTCCCCCGGCGCTACGACCCATTTCGCGAGTGGCAGACTCTTTGAACCTAATAGACTGACCCTTCTTCGTCACTACCGACACGTCATCGCCTTTCTCGACGAGACCGGCGGATATTAGCCTGTCTCCTGCGCTTAGTTTGATAGCGATAATGCCAGATGAGCGCACGTCGGAGAAACTCTTGGCAGAAACTTTCTTCACCGTGCCGCCTTCTGTGACCATGAAGAGTGAGCCTTCGATACCTTTCTTGTCTTTGGGCATAGGTAGGATGGAAGTCACCTTCTCATCATCAGAGAGCGAGATGAAGTTCATGACGGACTTCCCTCGCGTGGCGCGTTTACCTTCTGGGACATCGTACATCTTGATCTGATAAACCTTGCCCTTGTCGGTGAAGAAGAGTAGATCATCGTGTGTACTTGCAGTTAAGAAATTGGTGACGAAATCTTCTTCTTTGGTATCCAAGTCGACTACTCCGACTCCCCCGCGCTTCTGGCGTTTGTATTCGTCTGGATTGGTGCGTTTAATATATCCACCCGAAGTGAGCACCAGTGCATTCTCCTCGTCTGGGACAAGATCTTCTATAGATAGAGCTTTGACTCCACCCTTGATCACTTTGGTACGACGATCGTCGCCATACTTACTCTTGACCTCTTCGAGTTCGGACTTCACTACTTTCAAAATTTTGGCAGGGGAGGCCAAGAGATCCTTCATCGCTTTTATAAAAGCCTGCACTTCTTTGAGCTCATTCTCGACCTTCTCTCGCTCGAGGCCGGCCAGTTTCTGGAGCCTCATCTCAAGGATGGCGTTGGCTTGGAGTTCGGAGAGTTTAAACTCTTTCATCAATCCAGTTCTAGCATCATCTACAGTCTTCGAAGCGCGGATGAGTTTGATCACCTTGTCTATATTGTCTAGCGCAATGGTGAGGCCGAGGAGGATATGTTCACGCTCCTCTGCTCGGGCGAGGTCGAACGCCGTGCGACGCTTGACCACCACTCCTCGGTGTTTGAGAAACTCGACAAGCATACTCTTGAGTGCGAGAGTCTGTGGTACACCATCGACGAGTGCTACGAGGTTGAAATGGAAAGTGTCTTCGAGTTGAGTGTGTTTGTAGAGCGCGTTTAGGATCTTCTGCGGTTGACTGCCGTTCTTGAGATCGATAGCAATGCGAATATCCTTGGCGGACTCGTCGCGAAGGCCCTTGATACCCTCAACCTTCTTCTCGCGCACAAGGTCAGCAATTTTCTCGAGTAAAACTGATTTATTCACACGATACGGAATCTCGGTGATGATGATTTGGAATTGACCAGTCTTGTTTTCGACAATGTCGGCCACCCCGCGAGTAATGACACCACCGCGACCAGTGGCATAGGCATGACTAATATCCTTCTCATTGAAAATGATGCCGCCGGTCGGGAAGTCGGGGCCCTTCACAAACTCCAAGAGGTCTTCGGTCGTGGCATCACTATTGTCGGCAAGATGTATTGTGGCGTCGATCACTTCTCTGAGATTGTGAGGAGGGATGTTGGTGGCCATACCGACCGCGATGCCAAGTGTGCCGTTAAGTAATAAGTTCGGTGCCACAGATGGCAAGACCACAGGCTCCTTCTGAGTACCATCATAGTTGGGACGGAAGTCGACTGTATCCTTGTCGATATCACCAAGCATCTCACCAGCAAGTTTCGACATCTTAGCCTCGGTATAACGCATAGCGGCGGCGTTGTCGCCGTCTATAGAACCGAAGTTGCCTTGCCCAATGATCAAGGGATACCGCATCGAGAAGTCCTGCGCCATCTTGACCATGGAGTCATAGACGGCGACATCGCCGTGAGGGTGATATTTACCAAGCACCTCTCCCACTACAGTAGCGGATTTGCGAGTCTTGCCAGATGAGCTCAAGCCGAGCTCATTCATGGCATAGAGAATGCGACGATGCACGGGCTTCAAACCATCACGCACGTCAGGTAACGCACGGTCGGTGATGACCGACATAGCGTAGTCGATGAATGACTCCTTCATCTCGGTCGTAATAGCCCGAGAGACAATTCTATCTTCAGGATTATTTTCCATAGACATCTAATGCACCGTCTCTGAGATTTTCGTATTCAGACTCAATATCTACTGACTTGAGACCCGCCTTTAATTCCCCGAAGCTACTACGCAAGGCATCTAGACCTGATGCTAAATTGTCTCGCAATGGTTGGAGTGGACTTACTTCGTCTTGTTTTTCGACTTCTACTACAGCAACAGTCGACTCACTTGTACTCCTTATACCAAATGTTGTGAGAGACCAAATGCCGAATATGAAAAGAGTGATGGTCGAAGATGCTAGAAGCGCGAATTGCTTCTTGTGATGATCGGGTCTTTGGTAAAGTGTGGCTAAATATTTTCTCATTTATGGTGAGTTTATCGAACTATTCTTCTTTAAGTATTAAAATTTCTCCCTCTTTGCCTTCTAGATCTTTCTTCTTGACTACGAGTTTATCGAGTGACTCGACCCCAGACTTGCTGCCACCCTCTTTTATAAACTTATCGAGAGATGGTTTATCGTAGTACATGGGGATTATAACAGATGGTTCGAGAGAGACAGCAAGCTTGTAAGCCGAAGCTGGGTCGAGGGTGCCTTGGCCCACGGGAGTAAATAGTATATCTATATCTTCTATTGCTTCTAGAGTCTCGACCGAGAGAGCGGGGTTGGCAAGTGCGCCAAGGAAGCAGAGTTTCATCCCTTCGAAAGTGATGAGGTAAATAGTGTTGACCTTTTTCCCGATGCCTTCTGAGAGAAAACCCTTTATGAAAATATCTTTGATCTCGTACTCACCTGGACCGTCGATGACGAATCCAGATTTCTCCGCGACCTCACTGCGACCAGTGGTGAAAAGGGTGACATCGGCACTTACCTTGGCTCCAGGATTGAGCGCCAAAGTGAGATCTCCTTGAGAGATTTTGAAAGCCCCAGCGCCTTGATAGCTCACGATCATGACTCCATTTTAGCATAAATAGCTTGCATTTACCAGTGTTTTCTGGTAGCTTGGTTGGGTGCTTTATTAGCCCCCGTTTTTGTTACCCCCCGTGAGATAGGCAACCACGATTGATCTCACGGGGACCAGAAACGGCCATCTAAATTGACTACAAACACACCCGAGGTTGAATCGTTTCTAGAAAAGCTTCCCAATCCCCCATCCATCGATGACCTCATCGAAGGACCAGTTATATCTATAGACAAGGGCGCGGTCTTCATCGACCTGCCACCTTTCGGCACCGGTATCATCTATGGTCGTGAGTTCCAAAACGCGCGCGATATTATCAAGAAGATCAACGTCGGCGACACTGTCGCGGGCAAAGTGGTCGGCATTGGTGGTAAAGAAGGTTATATCGAAATTTCTCTCAAAGAAGCTCGCCAAGCTCTCATCTGGAGCGAAGCAGAAGTTGCTATCCGCGAGAAGCGTATTTTCGAATTACCTATCACCGACGCCAACAAGGGCGGACTTATCATCAACTGGCAAGGCCTCACCGGTTTCTTACCTGCATCTCAACTCAAACCAGAACACTATCCTCGTATTTCAGACGGAGATAAGGATAAAATTTTCGACGAGCTCAAAAAACTTGTGGGAGAGAAACTCTCGGTCACTATCATTGGTGCTAGCCCTAAAGAAGGCAAACTTATTTTCTCGGAGAAGAGTCCAGAGACGAAGGATAAAGAAAACATCGTCGCTCGTTATGCTCTCGGCGATGAGCTCACTGGAGAAGTGACGGGTCTGGTGGACTTCGGCGTCTTCATCAAACTCGAGGAAGGACTCGAGGGTCTAGTACACATCTCGGAAATTGACTGGGGTCTAGTCGAGAATCCTAAAACCATGTTCAAGATCGGAGAGAAGGTCAAGGTCAAGGTCATCGAGATCAAGGATGACAAGATTTCCCTTTCTATCAAAGCGTTGAAAGAAAATCCATGGCGAGAAGCAGAGAAGAAATACAAGAAGGATGCTGTCGTCGAAGGTGTGATAATTAAATTCAACAAACACGGTGCCCTCGCATCTATCGAGGAAGGTGTGGCAGGGCTCGTACACGTCTCCGAATTCGGTTCTGAAGAAAAACTGCGTGAGAAACTCGAGATGGGCAAGGTCTACACCTTCAAAATCACCCTCTTCGACCCGAAGGAACAAAAGATGGCTCTCTCGTTTGTGGAGAAGAAATAGCTTGTCAAACACCCGGCACCCGTGTCAAACACCCGGTGTTTGACACTATAGAGATCTCAAGTATTCCAACTCCTTTTCAAGTAGCTTGGCCGGACTTGTTTTAACAAATTTTCTGTACTCGTCTTTATTCTTAAATTCTCCCATAAGAACTTCTGGGACTAGCAGATTACCCCAGCGGCTTTCTTCTATACAATCCTGATAACTAGACCATTCGTAGTGATCTTCCTTATTCGCCCACCTAGAAATTTCTCTAGGATTACGGTGTATGTAGGTAGATAAATATAATAGCTGGCGATCATCTGTTATGTGTATAGCGCGATAAGGTCCTTGAAAAACATGACCAGTTTTATTGTATTTAGTATTGTAATATTTACTATAAGCATTCAGGACTCTTTGCATATAAGCCGCTATGCCACCTTCTTCCAACTCCTTCATTATTAAATGAAAGTGGTTTGGCATAATACAAAAAGCAACCAATTCAACTGTCCGCTTTTTTACAATTTCTTCGCTTATGTCTAACACCCGGTGTTTGACAAACTCCTTTATCACTCGACCAATCTGGGAAAAATTAATTGGTGATTGAAAATAAAGAATTAAGAAAAGAAAACGATCGTAATCTCCTCTATCATGAAAGATAACCTGTTTATTAACTCCTCTGTTACAAATATGGTAATGCTCACCAGGTGCTATTCCAAATCTTCTCATACCTTTATTATGTCAAACACCCGGTGTTTGACAAGGGCTCCGCTATTTTTGTTTGTTGACTTCCCTTCTTCACTGAATTAGAGTCAATCTTAGAAAACTAACTCTGGATTGGAGAGTATATGTCACATTTTGGTGTGAATTTCGTGCTGCACGCAGATGACAAGACTCGGCGGGCAATCAAACTTGTAAATCTTTTTACATCCTTGGTGGAGGAAGTCGCCTTGAGAGCTCACCGGGAAATGGTTTACATCCGCTATCCGGATCTTCACATTCATTTCCCCGAGTTTGTGAGGTCACTCGGTCTCGATCTGGCATTGGATGAGGAGACCCTATACAGAACAGATACGAGAAACTTTTGCCGTGCGGTAGCTCTGTGCAACATGGCCTACAGCCCAAGTTGGGGAACGGACGAAGATCCGCCGATGGCTTACATCCACTATCTGCACGAGCATTCACCAAATCCAGATCTCAGAGAGCGAGAGATTGTGAAGAAAGCGGAGGAGGTGGGAGTAAATTTAGACAGGCTCCCATTTACAATACTCTTGGACATGGCTCTACAAGTACAGCTGAAAGTTGGATACTAAAGTGCCAACCAACTCACTACACGCCGCGACCCGAAAGGGTCGCGGTAGCTTTTTAAGAATTAAACTCCGTCATCGCGGGGCCGAGACCGGATTCGGCGATCACAGAGACGGCCTCACTCACTTTTTTGAAAACTTTTTTTGGAGTTTCTGTTTCGGGTTTTTTGAAATCACCCAAGATATGTTTCTCGACATCCTTCTCGCCTTTAGGTTTCTTTACCTTGCCAGACGGAGTGGCGGGCGAGATGCCGATGCGGATACGGATGAATTCTTCTGTCTTCAGTGCGCGGATTATCGACTCCACTCCTCTGTGCCCGCCAGATGAGCGGTTGTAAGAAATTTTGAGAGTACCCAAACCTAGATCTAGATCATCATAAATCACGATTAGTTTCTGGGCAGCCTTTTTACTTTTGATAATTTTGGCTACACCACCCCCAGATTTGTTCATAAAGGTATCTAGGTGTGCCAATTTAACCCCGCTTAATTCTTTTTTCTCCAGATATTCTACAGCCAACCGACCAGTGTTATGTCGAGTGTGTGCGTACTGTTCCCCAGGATTACCTAAACCTACAACGATATACATACTGCTATTGTGTCAAATCAAGTTAGATAATACAATCTTAGCAAATCATGCCTCCGGAGAACTCACAACCGACTACTGACAACCAACAACAAAAAAGTTCTTCAAACTTTTGGAAAGAATTAATTAAGCTCGCTCTACTCTCGCTCATCATAGTCATCCCCTTCCGCATCTACATCGCACAGCCCTTCATCGTGGACGGCGCTTCGATGGATCCCACGTTTAAGACTGGGAACTATCTCATCGTCGACGAGGTTAGCTACTACTTCAAGACCCCGGACCGCGGTTCTGTAGTCGTCTTCAAGTATCCTCGAGACCCTAGAAAGTCATTCATCAAGCGCGTCATCGGCTTACCCGGCGAGACCGTCTCGATCAGAGATGGGAAAGTGACTATTATAAACACCGAGCACCCAGAAGGCCTTCTCCTCGACGAACCCTATGTAAAACTCGAAAAGAAAGACACTGTAGATTACATCATAGCCGCTGGGGAATACTTCGTCATGGGAGACAACCGCGCTGGTAGCTCTGATTCGAGAGTGTGGGGGTCAGTGCCAGAAGCCAATATCATCGGCCGACCCATCATCCAGTTCCTCCCTCCCGCACTTTTCCCAGGTGATAGCTCAAAATAATGTCTAGACAAACTACATGGCCATCGAGACAGCTGTCCGAATTCGACAGGTCTCTTATCACAGCGACTTATTTCGGCTTCCTCCCCATCAGTGCGCCGAAGATTACCAAGCAAGATATTGAATTGACTCGAGACTCTGGAGAACACCCACACTACGACGCTCTAGAGAAAGTAGCGGTCATCCGCACCTACTTGGAAGATAACCTGGCTTCCCTACCACACCCGCTCGCTCTGGTATACAAGAAACCTGTCTCGAGGAAAAAATTTGGCACCCATGCCCTCCACTTCATCGGCACGCCTTCTGGTATTGCAGAAGCTACTCTCATTCGCACGACTCTCTCTATCCTCTCGGAAGAGGGGCACAAAAATTTGCGGGTCGATATCAATTGTGTCGGAGACAAAGAATCTATAAATACATACAGCCGAGAGCTCACAAACTTCGTGCGCAAACTCGACTTCGACCTCTCAGGAGAATTGAGACAAAGTATCAAGGAAGATATCTTTAACTTATTTAGACACGAGGGTGTAGAGAGTATTCGCATACGTGAGACGGCGCCTTCTGCTATCACCTTCCTCTCGGCACAGAGTCGGGCTTATTTCAAAGAAGTTCTTGAATATATGGAGGCCTTGGGCATTGAGTTCCGCCTCACACCAGAACTTGTCGGCGAGAGGAATCATGCGTCTCATACAATATTTGCTATCAAGGATAGTGAGGATGTGGATAAGAACACTTTGGCCATTGGCTACCGTTACTCGCAACTCGGCCGACACTTCGGACTAAGGAAGGAGATCCCGATGGCCGGGGTCAATATCTTCTCTTCTATTGGCAAGGAGAATAAGGGACGAGTCTACAAAGAGCTGCCGAAGCCGAAATTTTACCTAGTTCAACTAGGCCAAGAAGCCAAGGTTAAAACTCTTTCTCTTATAGAACTACTGCGTAGCCACCACATACCAGTGCACCACTTCATCGGCAAGGACAAATTGGCCACTCAACTTTCAAACGCCGAGAACTTACGCGTCTCACACCTCATCATCATCGGGCAGAAAGAAGCTCTAGATAACACCGCCACTATCCGAAACGTCTCCACCCGCGCCCAAGACACAGTGGGCATGCTCGACCTGCCTCGCTACCTCAAGCACATTAGTCTCTAATAACTATTGCCCTAGCTTCAGCCTTGTGTTAAAGTAGCTCTCGCAATGCAAACAATGGTCAATATCGAAGTGGTCAAGGGATCCAACGAAAACAATCTAAGCGTCCTTAGACGCTTCACTAAGCGTGTCCAAGCCGCCGGTGTCCTCCCCCGCGTCCGTTCCAAGCGCTACAGCTTACGTGTCCCTTCTCGCAATACTCGCCGTGCCAAAACAATAGTTGGTATCAAGAAGAGAGAGACAACCGCTGAACTCATCAAACTCGGCAAAATGGTTGAGGTATCCAAGTTTGGCCGCCGACGCTAAGTGACTCGCAAATCGAATTTTTCTATACCTTTCACTCGTCTCAAGGACTCTGTCTTGGGTCGTAGCTACGAACTCTCTTTGGTATTCGTCGATCGCGCTTTCTCCCGCCGACTAAACTCGACTTATCGCGGTAAGGACAAACCGACCAATGTCTTGAGCTTTCCTCTCTCGAAAAAATCCGGAGAAATTTTCATCGACCTCGATACTGCAAAGAAAGAGGCGCCGAAATTCAAGATGACTTTTGAAAAATTCGTCACTTATCTCTTTATCCACGGACTTTTGCATTTGAATGGAATGGAACACGGGGGTAAGATGGAGAAAGCGGAAAAGAAATTATTAAATGGCGCGCCAAATCGTAGTCGGGATAGACATAGGGACATCTGAAACTAAGGTAGTTATTGCCGAGGGGTTAATTGAGCAGAACCATATGGTGCCGAAGATCATTGGCACAGGCTCGAGCGAGTCGAGGGGCGTCTACAGAGGCTATATCGCCAACTCTAGTGAGGTAGCTAAGAGTATCGAGACCGCTGTAGCCAAGGCGGAGAAGGTCGCTGGGGTCAAGGTCAAGCGCGCCTACGTCTCCTTCGGCGGGATCGGCCTCGGTAGCGTGGTGGCTAGTGGCTCAGTCGCGATCTCCAGAGCCGACCTCGAGATCACCGAGAGGGACCTCGCTTTGGCGCTAGAAGCTGCCGAGGCCTCCATCCCCCCTTCAGCCTCTATTAACAGAAGGATTATCAATACCGTACCTATCGAGTACAAGATCGACGGCAAGGTAGTCTGGGGCCAAGCGCTCGGTCTCAAGGCTCAGAAGCTCGAAGTCAAAGCCCTTTTCATAACCTGTCTCGACCATCACCTCACTGACCTTATCAATACAGTAGAGGAAGCAGGTATAGAGGTTATCGATGTGGTAGCCGCACCAGTGGCTCTAAGTTTCGTCACCCTTTCTAAAAAACAAAAGAGGGTTGGGTGTCTATTAGTCGACATCGGTGCAGAAACTCTCTCCATAGTCGCATTCGAGAACAATAATCTTATCTCTCTAGAGGTCTTCCCTATCGGTGGTAACGATATCACCAACGACATAGCTCTCGGACTCAAAGTCTCGCTCGAAGACGCAGAAAACCTCAAGCTTGGCCACGAGAGGAGGCTAACGTATCCAAGAAAAAAGCTGGAGGAGATCGTCTCCGCACGACTCGGTGACTGTTTCGAACTTATCGAGAAGCATCTCAAGTCTATTGGTCGTAACGCGCTATTACCCGCGGGTGTTATCTTAGCCGGCGGAGGTGCGGAAATCACTGGGGTAAAAAGTGTGGCAGAAAGTTCTCTCAAACTTCCCACTCAACTGGCAGAAGTTTATTTCGGTGCTGTGACAGATAAGTCGGGAGCGAAGATTAAGGATCGCACTTGGGCTATCGCTTGTGGTCTATTGATAGTCGGCTTCGATACTCGTGACGGTGAGCGCTCTGTCGGAATACACAACCCTACTCACATCGCCGAAGATGGCAAACGTTGGGGCAAGATTATTTGGCGCTGGTTCTCGCAATTTTTACCGTAAA
>JBAQWR010000044.1:0-6304 GCA_049299015.1 Minisyncoccia bacterium
AACGGAAGGAAACTCCATCGGCACCGATGTTGGCAAGACGAGGTACTTCAGAATCGAGTGATCTCTCTGCGATCATCTGCGAAGGATCAGTGATTTTAGTAATCTTCGACAACTCTTTGCCATACGCGGCACCGAGTGAGAAAACTTGAAAGCCGCCCGAATCGGTCATGATGGGCCCCGGCCAATTCATAAACTTATGTAACCCTCCGAAACTTTTGACACGTTCCGCACCAGGCTCGAGATACAAGTGATATGTATTCGCTAGCACTACTTCCGCCCCCAGAGATTTAACTTGCTCTGGTGTCATCGCTTTGACAGCTGCTTTAGTCCCCACACTGACAAAAGCCGGAGTATTAATGACTCCGTGTGGTGTCTCCAAAGTCCCCGCTCGACCCAACTTCCCCTCCAGCTCTTTTTGTATAGAAAACTTCACTTATCTTTTTGCGATAATCGACTTTTTATACATATCTAAGTGCTCGAGAGCGACGCCGGTGCCTTTGGCCACACAAAAGTAAGCATCTTTGGCCAAAACGGCTTTGACTCCCGTACGCCGAAACATGAGTTCTGGGAAATTGCGCAGTTGCGACGAGCCACCGGTCATGATAATCCCCCGATCGATGATGTCGGAAGAAAGTTCCGGCGGAGTTTCTTGTAAAACTTCTTTGACCGCCTTGACCATCTCACGCAGTTCTTTGGAAATTGCTTTCACCACTTCATTGGTCTTGATCTCTATGGTTCTTGGTAGACCGAGCATAAAATCTCTCCCCTTCACCGACATAGACAACTCTTCATCGAGCGGCATAGCGGAACCAATTTGGATTTTGATATCTTCGGCAGTCTTGTCTCCTATCACAAGATTGAAATTTTTCTTCACATAATCCACTATCGCATTATCAATTTTGTTACCAGCCACTTTCACCGAAGTAGAGGCGACGATACCTCCGAGAGAAATGACCGCCACGTCGGTCGTGCCACCACCAATATCGACAATCATGTGCCCAGCCGCTTCTTGGATAGGGATGCCGGCGCCGATAGCGGCGAGGATCGGTTCTTTAACTACATAAGCATTTTTGGCGCCTGCTTTGACGGCGGCTTCGACCACTGCGCGTCTTTCTGTAGAAGTGACTCCTGCCGGTACTGAAATTAAAACGTCAGGTTTGAAAAGATTCCACCTACCAAGAGCCTTGTTGATGTAGTGACGAAGCATAGCCTCTGTCACACGGTAGTCGGCGATAACACCGTCCTTCATCGGCCGATAAGCGATGATGTCTTCCGGCGTTCGGCCGATCATGGTCTTGGCCTCTGTGCCAATAGCCAGAATCTTGTTGTCTTCAGAAACGGCTACCACCGAAGGCTCATTGAGCACAATACCCTTACCAGGTACGAAAACCAGGATGTTGGTAGTGCCGAGATCAATGCCGAGCTTTCTAGCCATTGGCGCTATGATACTATAGTCTTGTCATGAAATCTCTTGACGAAAGCCTCAGAAACCGCGATTTTAAGAAGATTTTCAAACATCCACGCCTGAAGATGCTCGATGAATTCCATAGACGAATCAATGCTGAGAGAGTCGCGGTCGATATGAAAGTGTTGCCCATGAGCGCTATAGCGGTCAAGACTTCTCACCTCTCCGTGGAAGACATGGCGTATCTTTTGAAAAGATGCTCGCAGAGTTCAAACTTCTCCAAAACTTTCTTCGGTAGTCTAAAAATAAAACCGAAAGCTGAAGATGACAAAAAATAAAATCTTACAGAAAGATGAGCCGATACTGAGAGAGATCGCAAAACCAGTATCGGCCAAGGATATCAAGTCCAAAAAGATCCGAGACATCATAAACCGGATGAAAGAAGCCTTGCACGCCGAAGAAGATGGTGTGGCTATCGCTGCACCACAAATTGGAGAGAGTTTGCGTTTGTTTGTCGTCAATGCCAAAGCTTTGACTTTGGCTGGAAGAGTGAGAAGGGTCGATAAGAATAAGGAGTTAAATGACTTGATATTCATTAACCCAGAAATAGTTAAAGCTTCGAAGAAAAAACGGAAGATGGAGGAGGGCTGCCTCTCTGTTCGCTGGCTCTATGGGCAGGTCAAAAGAAGTGAGAAAATTACCATAAAAGCCCAGGATGAAAATGGTAAACAGATTGAGAGGGGAGCATCTGGGCTCTTGGCCCAAATTTTCCAACACGAAATAGATCACTTAGATGGAATCCTCTTCATAGACAAAGCTGAGAATGTGCAGGACCTCCCTCCTTCAAAAAATGTCAGATTCGTATTCTTCGGTAGTTCTCAAATCTCAAGCTACGTACTCGAGGAACTCGAGATGATGGGCCTCTCCCCTATCTTAAATATAACTTCGGCCAAAGATCCATTGCCAATGGAGAAGTTACAGGAACTGGATGCTGATGTATTTGTGGTAGCATCGTTTGGGAAAATTTTGCCGAAGGAATTAATCGAGATGCCAAAATACGGTTCGATCAATGTACACCCATCACTTCTACCGAAGCTCCGCGGTCCGGCACCAATACAAGGCGCGATAATGGGCTTAGGCGAACCTGGAGTAACTATCATCAAGATGGATGAGAAGATGGATCACGGACCAATACTAGCCCAGGCCAAAGTCACAGTCACACCATGGCCAGATCATTACCAAGTAGTGGAAGAGAAACTGGGTAGGGCTGGTGGACAAATACTCGCGACATTGCTTCCTCTTTGGATCCAAGGTGAAGTTGAAGAAAAGCCACAGGATCATGCGGGGGCAACCTACATCAAATTGATTAAGAAAGAGGATGGGCTTATCAATCTCGATGATCCTGCAGAAGATAATCTAAAAAAGGTTCTGGCCTACAGTACTTGGCCCGGGGCTTATATGTTTTTCTCCGCCAGAGCAGGCGGATCCGCAAGTCCGGGTGGCGGAAAAAGGCGTGAAATTCGCGTCATTGTGAGAGATGCGAAAATAGATGAGGGGAAATTTGTCCCGACCCGCGTTATTCCTGCAGGGAAAAAAGAGATGAATTGGCAAGATTTCTTGCGGGGAAATGCTTAACGCGACTACTCATCTAAACCCTTAAGAATCTCTGCTTTTTCGGAGAAAACTGAATCATTGAGACGATCGATATCCCTCTCTATTCTAGCTAACATAAAAAGTATAAGTGCAGACATAACTCCGCCTGCCAAAACAGATAGGGTGACCAGAGGGTTCGCTTTGCGTCTCCAGTAATTCATTATGATCTTTTCTTAAAACTATTAGTAAAACCTTTCATCATGTTCTTGACCATCTCGGCGCCGCGACGGGCAAGGGTCTTCTTCTTGTCCTTCGACTGCACTACGTTCTGCACGATCTCATCTTTGACAGCGTCGATTGCGGCGTACAAATCTCCTGTCTCAGAAACGGCGTAGAGGTCTAGGCCACTGCCTATGATATGCACTTCTGCACGGAAGATATTGCCAGACTTGTGATGTTGGGTACTTCTACCTACATCGACTTGCGCCACAGCGTCTTTGTTTTTCTCATCCACATATTTCTCGATCGAAGAAATCTTTTTATTAACGTAATCCGATATGGCGGGAGTAAGCTCTATACCAGTCGCTTTGATATTTATTTTCATATTGATTAATTATACCAAAAGTTTTTAATCAAATAATTTTATAAGGTAAGCATCTATCTCGCGCTGATCCAGATCATAGAAATATTTCCCATCTTGATGGAGATCTGTGGCAAGACTCACTCCGACAAATCTCCAATGCCAAGGTTCGAACTTGTAATAGGCGTTGTTTTCAGGATAAGAAAGGACGAAACCGTATTTATGGGCATTGTTTTGAAGCCATTTGTAAGCTGGATCGGCTTGGAACTTGGAGAACACACCTCCGACAGCTGGCGTAGTGAAGTCCATGGCCGTACCGAGCTGGTGTTCCGAGTACCCCTGATCAGCAGAGAACTGGTTGGCTGTACCTGCGCCGTAGATCACTTTGTATTCTGATTTCAAAGAGGCTTGAGTCTCGAAGGATCGGAAAGCAGAAGCGATAAGCAATTCAATCCCATCAGAACGAGCTGCCTTGAGGAGTTGCTCGAGATAAGACATGACTTCGGTGTTGGCAAAGGCATCTTCTTTCTGATAAAGATATTTTTGGTCTATGACCGCCAGGCCAGCTGGGCGATAATTCTCACTCAAGAAAAAAACTTTTGAATACTTCCTCAAGAGCTCCTTGTCTGTCTGAGAAAGTTTCTCAAGCGTACCGACAGTACTACCAATACTACTGATCTGACCTTCGAAGTTATCGATGATGGCTTGCTGATTAGTGTTTTCTTCTAGAAGATAACTTATCGTTCCCTCTGCCTCTGTAAGTTCGGTGGTGAGTTTGAGATTTTCCCCTTCGACACTTTTCAGATCAAGGCCAAGCAATCTATACTGATAAGCAACAAACCCGGCCAGAACCAAAGCCACAATAGTGCAGACAAAAGTAACTATCCGGAGATCTAGTTTGCTTGAGTGATGAGGCTGTGACGTCACTTCCCTATTATACCCAGAGTGCGAGGATAATGCCCATGACAATGAGAGTCACCAAGTAGCTTGAAGCATTAATAACCCACAGTTTCCATGTCCTATTCTCCCAGAGTACAGCACCGAGACTGACAGGTACTACAAATCCGAGCCACATCCAGAATGCGGCCTTGATTCCTACTTCGAGTCCCCCCATCTCAAGATAGGCACCGGTATAAAGAATCACCTTGGAGAGCACGCATGCCATCGCAAGCGATGCGATAAACTGGATAACGTAAGCCTTGTTGGCAGTCATCTTCATGCCGGTCATACTCTCTGGGGTATAGCCCATCTCACTCATCCATGCTTTTCTAAACAGCCATCCGTACCAAACAAATCCAACTACCATACTAGAAACCCCAGCCGCCAGCACTGCCCAATAATTTACATCTACTTCCATATTGTTTGATTAATTTGTAACTACTTAATTATAGCACTCGTCCCTGTCGCCCTAATTGTGTTGAGGCTAAAAAAGTCTTTCACCAAACTGCTTCCAGCGCTTGTAGAGATAATAGGTGGACCACAGATAGAGGCAGCCGACGGCGATGAATATGACGTAGCTTGATGATATGTTCATCCCAATGTTGGTTCTAAGAAGACCAACGATACCTAAATTGATACCAGAAATCGTAGCGATAAGAAAAGTTACCTTATCTTGCATGTTCTGGGTACCAAAAAGATTCATACCACCTTTGTACCAACGGTATAACAGATAAGCGGCCGAGAGACCAGAGATGATCCAAGCAATAGTCAATAAAGACGACATGGGTCCATAAAGACTGTATGGAGTAATTTTTAATAATGGCGGAACGCCTCCAATGAAAAGCGCGATGGCTGCTATTACCAGACGGACTTCAGTCCACAGGAAACTATATCTCTCCAACTTCTCCGGTGATGTGTGTTCTTGGATACTCATTTTGTAAGTATTAATGATAATTTGCCTACCCTATTATTATAAACGAAAATTTCAGTCGGTAGAGCCCAGGTCCGTTGATTTAACTCACTTTTTTGTTATGATTTGCTTGTTCTCTCAGAAAGAGGACAGCATTCCGCGATAGCTCAGTCGGTAGAGCGCCTCCCTGTGTCACTAGGTTTCTACTCGTGGTATACTCAAGTGTATATGCCAGAGAAAAGAACCTATTCCGATCGCCGAGAGTATATGGTGGCCGCAGTTTCCAAAAGACGAAGGCGTCTAAAAGAAATGGTCATCGAATATAAAGGCGGTAAGTGTAGTATTTGTGGTTATAAGAAATACGCTGGAGCATTTGATCTTCATCACATTGATGAGAAAACTAAGGAATTCGGTCTTTCTACCAGAGGTCTCACGAGATCTTGGAAAAAGATAAAGGACGAATCTGATAAATGCATTCTCGTATGCGCGAATTGCCACAGAGAAATACATGGGGGAATTACGCAGCTTCCTAAAGTAATTTAGGTCGAAAATAAGGTGAATTGCTGGAAGCCCTAACGTAAAGTCGAGGGTAATCAGCAGCCAAGCTCCGAGCAATCGGAGAAGGTTCAGAGACTATCCCTTCGGGGAGTAGCCCCGATACTATGTCGGGACGAAGCGCCTTACACCCACCTCGGGTGATGATATAGTCCACGCCATTAAGAAATTTTTGGATAAGTGTAAGGAGGATGTCCCAGGTTCGAGCCCTGGTCGCGGAGCAAGCGAAATTAAAAATCCCAATTGTTTGGGGTTTTTAATTTGCGCTCTGTATCGATCGACCAGGGCGAGAACGCCGGAGCTATATCGAGCAAGCTTGCGA
>JBAQWR010000045.1:0-4866 GCA_049299015.1 Minisyncoccia bacterium
GATGAACGCTGGCGGCATGCCTAACACATGCAAGTCGAATGTGCCCGCAAGGGTAACATGGCAGACGGCTGAGTAACGCGTGGGTACGTACCCCGAAGTCGAGCATAACCCATCGAAAGGTGGGATAATTCTCGATGTTGTCGTAAGACTAAAGATTTATCGCTTCGGGAGCGACCTGCGTCCGATTAGCTTGTTGGTAAGGTAACGGCTTACCAAGGCTTTGATCGGTAGGGGGCCTAAGAGGGTGACCCCCCAGACTGGGACTGAGACACGGCCCAGACTCCTACGGGAGGCAGCAGTGAGGGATTTTCCACAATGGGCGAAAGCCTGATGGAGCAATGCCGCGTGAAGGAAGACGGACTTCGGTTTGTAAACTTCTTTTTTATGGAAAGATTATGACGGTACCATAAGAATAAGGCGCTGCTAACTACGTGCCAGCAGCAGCGGTAATACGTAGGCGCCAAGCGTTATCCGGATTTATTGGGCGTAAAGGGTCCGCAGGTGGATCTACAAGTCTAATGTTAAAGACTGCGGCTTAACCGTGGGAAGGTATTAGAAACTGTAGATCTAGAGGCCGGTAGAGGTTACTGGAACTTATCGAGTAGGGGTAATATCCGTTGATACGATAAGGAACACCAAAGGCGAAGGCAGGTAACTGGGCCGGCCCTGACACTCATGGACGAAAGCGTGGGGAGCGAACGGGATTAGATACCCCGGTAGTCCACGCCCTAAACGATGTCGACTGGCTTTTCGAGGTATCGACCCCTTGAGAGGCGAAGCTAACGCGTTAAGTCGACCGCCTGGGTAGTACGGCCGCAAGGCTAAAACTCAAAGGAATAGACGGGGACTTGCACAAGCAGTGGATTATGCGGTTTAATTCGATGACAAACGAAGAACCTTACCAAGGTTAGAAATCTAAGTGAAGCTAAGCAGAAACGTTTAGCGTCCGCAAGGACAGTTAGACAGGTGATGCATGGCCGTCGTCAGTTCGTGATTTGAATTGTTCCCTTAAGTGGGGTAACGAACGCAACCCTCGTTGCCAGTTATAAGTGTCTGGCGAGACTGCCCCGATTTTTGCGCGAGAAGAAATTTTCGTGCGCAAAAATCGGGGAGGAAGGCGAGGATGACGCCAGGTCAGCATGTCCCTTGATACCTTGGGCCACACGCATAATACAATGGCCGCTACAACGGGTCGCGACGGGGTAACCCTGAGCCAATCCTAATAAAAGCGGCCTCAGTTCAGATTGGGGGCTGAAACTCGACCCCATGAAGTTGGAATTGCTAGTAATCGCGGGTCAGCTATACCGCGGTGAATACGTTCTCAAGTCTTGTACTCACCGCCCGTCAAGTCAGGGAAGTTGGGAGTACTCAAAGCCTCACGTATGTGAGTCTACGGTAAACTCAATGACAAGGACTAAGTCGTAACAAGGCACGGGTAGCGGAAGCTGCTCGTGGAGTAATTCAATTTGAAAATTCTCACCAAGTGAGATTAATGTGTTGATCCCCGTGAGATAGAGCTCGCAAGAGCTCGCTATCTCACGGGGGGACGATGATCGTAGTCCCTAAATCGATCTGACGAAAGGGAAAGACCCTAACGGAACAAAATAGAGAACGATACAAAAATGACCTCGCCAAACGGGGTCATTTTTGCTATATTTCTTTGGTATTAAGCGCGCATAGCTCAGTTGGTAGAGCATTCGACTGATACTCGAAAGGTCCTTGGTTCGACCCCAAGTGCGCGCACCCGGAAGATCTCAGCACTTGGGGTCGAACTGGAAGGGGGTCGGGGAAACTCTAGTTTCCCCGTGGAGGAAGGATTCGGAAAACCGTGGGTTTCCGAGGAGTGAGATTCCCCAAGTGCGCGCACCACTTCGCTAAAGCTTCGCGGTGCAAGCACTTTCTGGTACAATATTTCAAATGCCAAAAAATAGAATCATTATCGTCCTCGGTGTCTTGGTTGCCCTCCTGCCACTGGTCGGTTTTCCGCGTCTGTGGGAATCATTTTTCCAAGTAGCAACTGGAGTCGCGATCGTACTAGTTTCGGTCTGGTCTACTATAGACAAGAGACTCACCCTCAAGGCCAAAGCTCAAAAGCGCCAGCTTCACAAACAGCGTGAAGTCGAAATACAATCTCAAGCAGAAACTGTAACAGACACTGAAAATCAGGTTTTTCAAGAAGAGAGTCTTTAGAATATGGCCTTGTTTAAGAAAAGTCTGGTATCAGTAGCATCAGTGGGTGTCGCCTTTTTTATACTAATTATTCTATTACCATTCTTTTTCAAGTCTACTTACAGTGCCTCCTCTGATGATCCAAAGGATTCTCAAGTGGCATCTGTTCAGGCTGTCGTGGCCACTCACATAGAAACCCCAGAGCCCCTCAAGGCTCTCTACATGACGGCTTGTGTGGCCGGTACGCCCTCGTGGCGAGAGAGTTTGAAGAATCTTATCGAGACAACAGAGCTCAACGCGGTGATGATAGATATCAAGGATTACACAGGGGTCGTGTCTTTCCCAAATGACTTTCCTAAAACAGATACTGGTCGTGGCTGTATAGTCTCTGATATGGGTGAATTTATACGAACACTTCACGAAGTGGATATCTATGTCATCGGGCGCATATCTGTTTTCCAAGACCCTTCCTACACCAAACTTTTCCCAGAATTAGCGGTGAAGAAAAAGAGTGATGGTGGAGTGTGGAAGGATTACAAAGGGCTCTCGTTTATCGACGTGGGGGCCAAACCGTATTGGGATTATATTGTCGATATTTCCAAACAATCTTATGCTCTCGGCTTTGATGAACTTAATTACGACTACGTCCGTTATCCTTCCGATGGCAATATGCAAGATACCTCATACACTTGGACCGTCGGTACAACGACGAAGCCGGAAATGCTTAAAAGTTTTTTTGAATATCTCCATGGTCAGATGAGTGGCACTGGCGCCAAACTTTCTGTCGATCTATTTGGCATGACCACGACCGTGACGAGTGATATGAATATCGGCCAAGTGTTGGAGAATGCCCTACCATATTTTGACTACGTAGCACCTATGGTTTATCCATCTCATTATCCGAAAACATGGAACGGTTTCGCCAATCCAGCCGAGCATCCATATGAAGTGATCAAGATTGCTATGGGCAAGGGAAGGGAACGCGAACAAATTTTGAATGTTTCCAATGGGCTTGCAACCTCAACTCCATCGAAACTCCGACCGTGGTTACAAGATTTCAACCTCGGTGCTACTTATGGACCAGATAAAGTTCAAGCGCAAATTAAGGCCACTTACGACGTAGGTCTGACTAGCTGGATGCTCTGGAACGCAGGGAATAAATATACAAAAGAAGCTTTGCTTCCAAATTAACCTAATTTCTAATTATTCTAATTGACCTTAATATACATTATAAGAAAGCGGTCGCGTCATTATAATGTATTTGGATAATCTAAAATAGTGTGATATAATTAAAAAAGACATAACAGCTTTGAAAGGAGTCCAATGATGGACGCTCATACAGAGATGATCTGGCAGCGTGGCTCAGCGCGACAGATCATGCGAGAGGCCCACAAACGTTTTCAAGATACACTGGAAGATAGTCCAGAGGCGGCGCGCGTAGCACTCGCTAGCGCCCACTACTCGGTCGCCAAACGCTATTTGCGATTCTGGTGGCAGAGACCGCTAGCAGCGTGGCACATGTTGCAGGCTGCTTCTCATGCAGAGATTGTCTGTGAGCTGCGCGACTTAGGATGGTTTAAATTCACCGCTGATCAAGTCGATGTTATCGCAACCATTTTGTCGAAAGTGCCATCATGGCTTGGCGGCAACTCTGAGCGCGCGCGGCGCTATCTCGAAGACGCTCTCTGGCGTCACGATGACGAGTATCCCATGAAGCCACACACTCGTGCACTCATGCTCATCACTCTTGGTGGGATCGAGAGTCGGCGAGTAGGAGTCAGTCAAGCAAAGGAGTATTACGAAAGAGCACGCAAGCTCATTCCGGAGATCGAAACAGAAGACTCTCCGGACCGTGAACGGCAGCTGGTTCGAGTGATGGCAGGTGTCGCATTCTTCGAGTATGACCACGAGCTGGAGAAGTACTTTGCAAGGAAGATGATCGGGCGGGCACGAGATCTCGCAGAGAAGGTCTCACCGGACCAAGCCGAGAAGATCCGGGCCGAGTGTCTCAGGCGCGGCATCTGACTCGACGAGTACGAAATGGAACCGAAGCGCGCGTGCGCTTCGGTTCTTCTTTTTAATGTTGTATAATTACGAAAATGAAGGATCTTGAGAAAAGCAAAGTAACATATTTTGCCGAGACGGACGCGCGGCATAATCACAAGAGGTTTGGTATCAAGGCCGAAGACCGGTCTAAACACGTCTATGTCATCGGTAAGACCGGCATGGGTAAATCCACGCTCCTTGAGAATATGGCTATTCAGGACATCCAGAGTGGCAATGGCGTCACTTTCATCGACCCGCACGGTGGTACGGCGGAGAAGCTTTTGGAATATGTGCCAGAAGAACGCGTCAAAGATGTGCTCTACTTCGCGCCCTTCGATATGGATTATCCGATCGCCTTCAACGTGATGGAAGACGTGGGTGTTGATAAACGTCACTTGGTGGTCAATGGTCTCATGTCAGTCTTTGAGAAGATTTGGGAAGATGCATGGTCAGCTCGTATGGCCTACATTCTCCAGAACACACTACTCGCCCTACTCGAATATCCCGGGGCCACGCTTCTCGCTGTCAATCGTATGTATACGGACAAAGATTTTCGCAACAAAGTGGTGGCCAATGTGACCGATGTCTCGGTCAGAAGTTTCTGGGTCGATGAATATGCCAAGTACACCGACAAATATGCTCAAGAAGCTA
>JBAQWR010000046.1:0-17978 GCA_049299015.1 Minisyncoccia bacterium
CGCCATAAGAATCATTGGTGAAAGCAAATGAGCTACCGGAGTTATCATCAGCTTCGCAACCGAATGTTCCACCACTCCAGGTGAGGACGTTGTTTGAGGTACAAGTGGTAAGACCGGCACCGTTGAAGAGTGCAGTGAAGAGGTTGGATGATGAAGCGGTGGTGGAGAAAAGATTAGTTGAGGTAGCGTTGGTGGAGGTGGCGTAAGTGGCGAAGGTAGAGGAGGCGATGAGACCTAGAGGAGAACCCTTGAGCCAGAAACCTGTGGAGGTGGAATTCACTGTCTGGCTGTTGTATGTATCTGGAGTAAAGGCGAAGCTTGAACCACTCGTGAGGCAACTGCCATTTACTGCAAAACATCCAGTAGTGACGTTATAGCCAACATTTGATGTTGAGGTAGCTTGGCCGATGATGTTTAGACCTCTGATTGTTGTTGTTCCAAAACCAGAACCAGAAATTTCCAGTGCAGAGATGGAGGTGGTGGCAGTACCAGCGATGGTAGTAGTGGCAAAGTATAGATTCCCTCCGGCGTTTCTTGTCACCCACTGAGCGTAGCCTGCACCATCGGTGAGTGCAGTGGAAGAGGCGATGGTCAGACGGTAGACAGGAGTTGTGGTACCAATACCGACATTACCTCCTTTCGATATCGTTAGCGCAACATTAGTATTCAGATCAGTCGAAGATGCAATTCGGAAAGATTTGTCCGTAGAATAGTAACCAACAGACCAGGCGTTGTCGTCAGAGGCGAATTGAAAATTGGCGTCGCCAGTACCCGAAGAATTACCCACTGTTGTAAGTCCTTTATTATCGACAGAGAAGAGGGTCGAGACCACACCGGCCGCCGTTGTTGATCCAATCGCGAAAAGTGTGTCATTACTACCGTCACCCACAGCATGAATAGATAATTTCGCGTACGGACTTGATGTAGCTATACCTATTTTCCCAGAACTACCGATTATCGTGAGTGCGGCAAGTGTCGTCGTCGCAGTCCCCGCTACAGTCGTAGTAGCAAAGTAGAGATTACCGCCGGCGTTGCGGAATGCCCATTGGGCAATACCGGCAGAGTCTGAAAGAGAAAGCTGTGGTCCAGTCGATGAAGCAACAGTGAGTTGATACATTGGGGTAGATGTACCAATACCCACCAGAGTGTTGTTACCGCCGTTAGCAAAGATGGCATTAGGGTTGAGGGTGGAGGTGGTGGTGGCCCAGAAAGTATCTGCTGCACCGGAACCAGAAGGAGTGCCGCAACCAAATCTTCCTGCACCATCGTATTGTAAGAAACTTGTGCTTGCACAGCCTGAACCACCTGCAAGTCCTGCACCGTAGAAGTTAGTAGATGAGGCATTGGTGGCGAAAAGATTAGTTGAAGTGGCGTTGGTAGAAGTGGAGAAGGTGGCGAAGGTAGTGGAAGCGATAAGACCTAGAGGTGAACCAGTGAGCCACAGACCAGTTGAGGTGGAGTTAACGGATTGAGTGCCGTAAGTAGTTGGGGTGAAGGCAAAAGCTCCACCAGTTCCACAACCAATACAAGAACCAACAGTGAGCGTGCCTATATTGCCTGTGGCTGCAAAGAGATCAGTGGAACTTGCTGTCGTGGAGAAGAAGGTGGTAGTGGTCGCGTTAGTGGTGGTACTCCTGTCCGCATTAAAACCACCAGAGAAAGTCGATGATGCAGTGGAGAGAAAACCGGAGAGAAAACCAAGTGTGGTAGAAGTGGAGTTGCCCCATGAGGTTGGCGTCCAGGCAAAGTCACTACCGCTACCACCACTCGGCCAAGATGTTTCGCAGACTCCACCAAGACAGATGGTTTCGAAAGTAGCTTTGACGAAACTTCCATCATTCGTAAGCTGAGTGAAGCGACTAGAAAGATGATCCATATCGCTATCACTCTGATTGGTGACGGAATAGTATATGGCTTGAGTAACTTCGTTATCCTTGAAAGATTCAAAGTCGGCGGTCGCAAGTGTAGGTGACGAAGAATAAACTATGATCGGAGATTTGACATACGTATCGAGTTGGAGACGGACATAGTTTTCTAATTCTCCTTTGAGCTCGCCCTTTAGAGATTCAAGATCAAGAGACAGAGCTAGATTAGTAACTGCGGTAGTTGTCGCTTCAGAAACTTCTGATGACTTAGGTGATCTGACAGCGAGGAAAATTTTTCTCAAGGCGATATCTTTCAACTCGCGGAAACCATTAATAATATCTTCGAAGACTTGACCTGCTCCATCGATTACAGATGCATTGGCCAATTGAGAATCATCTACTTCAGTGGCAACACGTGAAGAGCTTCGTCCAAGAAGCAAAAGTCCTGCGCCAGTAACTACTATAAGGAAGAGTGACATGACCAAAGTTTTTCTGAAGAGACCGAGTGCCCACCAAGACTCGACGCTCTTTTCTCCCCTATAAGCAAATGGAGGAATTTTAGGGAGAGTTCGCTCCAGAGTAATTAACTCGGATGGTTGGAATTGTGGCTGCTGAGTGACGACCTTTTTTGCCCTTCCGAGATGGCGATGTTTCTTGTGTTCAACAAGGGCAGAAAAGTCGACATACCAGGTCTTCCCAATGAGCTTGGCGGGAATCTTTTTTGCTCGGCAAAGTTGGCCCACATAATCAGCCGCGTATCCAATCTTCTTTGATGCTCGGGTAGCCGAGATGAATTCCTTGCCGTCGACAAAAATAGAGCTATTCGTCAACATATTTTAATTCTCGGGTAGCCGAGATGAATCGTGTTTTTATTACTCGGATAGCCGAGATAATCTTTTTGTTTTTCCTTCAATTTTCGACCGAGAAATACAGGGTTTTTCACTACCATAAATTATAAATCTCGGGTGTGGAAAACCCTATGGATAAAGGGTTAACAACTGGGGATAAGAGTAGCTAAATTTATAATCTCCAATTCTCAATTTTCAATCAATTTTTAGAGGACCAAGAAACGGCTAACTTAAAGCATTTTGTAAATTAGAAATTCTAAATTGAAAATTGTTCAATGATTTAGTTATCCACAGATCTATAAATGTAAACTTTGCTAACTCATACTAAAGGTCATATAATTATCTATAAGAGATTATTAAGGTTTATATAAGTAATCATGACTCAAGAAATTTATTTTTCCATCAAAGAAGCAGCGGACATATTAGGAGTTTCTCCACTAACTCTTCGCAATTGGGACAAGTCTGGTAAGTTCCCCGCCCAAAGGCACCCTATGAACAATTATCGGGTTTATAAGCTTACATCGTTAGAACACATTATTAGAGATATTGAAGGGGGTACCAGCAAGAGTAATGCCAGCAAGCGCATCAAGAGACTCATGATCCAACACCTCGAGGACTAGATAATTTTTATAAAAATTTCTTTCAACACCTGCGGATTAGCACTTCCTTTTGTTTCCTTCATCGCTTGACCGATAAGAAACTCGAGTGACGATGTCTTTCCTTTTTTGTATTCCCCTACTGCTTCTAGATTTGCTTCAATAATTTTTCTTGCCACTATTTCTAACTCTCCTGCATCACTATTCTGAATAAGATTTTTTTCTTCTGCTATAACTCTTGGTTTGCCACCTTCTGTCTCTATAATTTTTAAAATATCTTTAGCACCACGAGATGATATCTCTCCACTAGAAACCATCTGGATAATTTCGACCAGATCTTTGGCAGGTATGACCGTCTTGAGATCACTCGTTATATAGTTGGAGGCTAGTTGGATAAGTTGCCCATCTTTGAGCTCTCCCGCAACTTCTTCGATTAGTCTCCCCCACTCGAGATCTCTGACATAGATTTCTATGTCCTCGTCCTTAAGACCGAAATCTTTTTTGTACCTATCTCTCTTCTGTGACGGTAACTCTGGCAGACTCTTCTCGAGTACTTCCCTATCGAACTCTGGTACCTGCTTTATAAATAATTTTGGTAGATCAGGGTCTGGGAAATAACGGTAGTCGTGAGAGTCCTCCTTGGCTCTCTGGGAAAATGTTTCTTCTTTGACCTCATCCCAACCCCTCGTTTCTTGCGCTACCTTCTCCCCCTTCTCTAAGAGACTTATATGCCTCTCGAATTCATACTTAATTGCTTTCTCTACAGACTTAAAAGAATTTAGATTTTTGACTTCCACCTTAGTACCCATTTTATCATCTTTTGAGACAGAAACATTGGCCTCTACTCTCATCTCCCCTTTCTCCATATTCGCATGAGCGATACCCAGATACGTTAGGAGGAGTTGGAACTCGCGAGCAAACTTGCTCGCTGTCTCCGGGTCATGTATAACAGGCTCTGTCACAAGCTCAACAAGCGGGACACCAGCTCTATTGAAATCTATGAGTGAATGGTCGTCGGTTGTGAGTTGTGAGTTGTGAGTTGATTTTGCTGTGTCTTCTTCAAGATGGATGCGTGTGAGAGCCACACCAGAGAGCGCTCCCCCTCGTACCAAGGGGTATTTGTACTGACTGATCTGATAACCCTTGGGAATATCGGGGTAAAAGTAGTTTTTACGGTCGAATTCAGTGTAATCCGCCATATCCCCACCAACTGCCACCCCAAGACGAAGTACAGATCTCACCGCTTCCTTATTTATGACAGGCAGAGTCCCCGGGTATCCAAGGCAGATTGGGCAAATATTTACGTTTGGATGTTCCTGCCTGCCGGCAGGCAGGTCTCCTCCGGACATGTTTTTAGAATCGCAGAACATCTTTGTATTGGTCGAGAGTTCGGCGTGGATCTCAAGCCCAACAGTGAGAGCGTAATTTTCAGTTTTCAATTTTGCAATTTTCATTGAATTTTCAATGTATCAATGTTTGAAAATTGGTTATTAACCATTGTGACTTGATTGAAAATTGGAAATTGTAAATTGTAAATTCTTGATAGATGCATCATCTAATATAGACACCGGGAAAGCTATTTTATTAATATTTTTAAATAGTTCGAGCTTCTTCTCCATATCTTCTTTGGAAACCGTGTCCGACTTGGTCAAGACAACTACTTCCGGCTTCTTTAACATGTCTTTATTATAAAGCTCAAGTTCGCCTCTTACCACCTTATACGCCTCAAGTGGATCTTCTGTATCAGCAGAGATGCAGTGAAGAAGGGTTTTGGTACGTTCGATATGTTTTAAAAATTTGTGGCCAAGACCCTTGCCTTCAGCCGCACCCTCTATCAGCCCAGGGATGTCAGCAATGATAAGCCCATAAAAGTCTCCTAAAGCTGGCTCAAGAGTAGTGAAAGGATAATCAGCCACCTTAGAGCGAGCATGAGTTATGGTGTTGAGAAGACTAGATTTACCAGCATTCGGCAAGCCGATAATACCAATATCGACGACGAGTAACAGTTCAATGCTGAAATCTGCTTCTTCCCCATCAACCCCAGGGGTTGATTTCTTCGGACTAATATTAGTCGAGCCTTTGAAATGCTCGTTACCTAGACCTCCTCGCCCACCATGTAGAAGTAGTACCTTCTCTCCATCTTTGAGAAGCTCTGTTGAGTAACCTGATACGAGGTTTGTCAGGCGTGAACCAATAGGCAGCTTTATTACAAAATCCTCGCCAACTCCGCCTTGCCTGACATTTCTCGATCCATCTCCACCTCGCCCAGCCTCAAATTCTTTGACATTGCGATAAGCAGAAAGAATGCCGATATCTCTTACAGCTACAGCATAAACATCACCCCCTTTACCTCCATTGCCGCCAGAAGGCCCTCCAGAATCTTTGCCCTTCTCCTGTAGCCAGCGTACAACCCCATCGCCACCGCGACCAGCTTTGAAATGCAGCGTTAGTTCGTCTATAAACATTTGTATACCTTATGCATTTAGAGCAAGTTTAGCAAGCTTTATAGCCCCTTCTTTGGTCTTGGCAGAAGCCATAAATCTCTTACCATGAGCAAATAGGGCATCTTCTACGCCTGTAATCTTCTGTAGTTCCTCGTCTCTTTTACTAGCCCATTCAGAGGGTAATGACTTGCGATTGACACCGTATGGTTTTGACATATCAGGAACACATCCGAGACTCCAATGACCATCTGGTCTAGGGTGTATGGCGTATATAACTTCTTCGGTCTTTCCTAGAACTTCTTTCCAGTTAATTAATTCTTCCGATAAAATTACTATGCGCTTATCCTCTGTATCGTTATATAGAGTAAGTATCTTGTCTTCATTGATAATATCTTTTTTTGCTAGAGAAATTTCACGCGTCAGTAAATCTTTGGCGATACTGACCATTTTTGTAAAAACAGTATTAAGATGATTTTGCTCACGCGACTCAATAAAAGAATATAGGAAATCTCCTATCGTATAATCTCGCACATCTTGAAATTTGTATTCGGCAATACTCACTCCATTATCTTGAGCATCGATTGGTTGGACCAATTTACGATCGATGAGTTCGGCCTCTCTTTCTCCTCCCGCCAATTCCTTACCATAAGCTTTCCACACTAGACCAAAAGATGCGTAAGGAATGCCGTTGGACCTTTCTCCCGCGCCTCCTGGTTGGTGGTGATCGAACTGACGTAGAGAAGGATCGTCCTTCATACCAGTATCTACCAAGTAATCCGCAGTGGCGGCAATTTCTGGATCACGACTCCTTACAACCTCTGCCTCACCGAGAAGTAAAAGTAGAGTTGCTACGGCAAAGACATCATCAGTATGGAAACGGCTATCGTGAGTTACGATTTTTTTCATAAGTACGGTGCGCCCAAGCGAGGAGAAGAATAGCGAGTGAGATGGTCAAAGACATCATCGGTATAGTAATGTAGCCGAAGGCCATGACATAAATTTTTGAACAAGCTCCACCCAAAGCAGTGCAAGGCAATAGAGACGTGCCTCCCATATAAACATATTCATGATACATGGCGATAATAGCAGAGAGGGTTACTAGAGGCACAGCATAGGTGAAAACGTCAGTTTTCTTTTTCCATAGAGCTGTAGCGAAAAGTAGTGCTTGCGGATAGATAAAGAGCCTTTGCCACCAGCAGAGCACACAAGGCTCAAAACCGACTAATTCAGAGTAAAAGAGACTACCGCAAATTGCCGAGAGCGCTACCAAGAAACCAAGAGGAATACTGTATCTACCGACAAAGCCTGCAATTCCCCTTCCCCATGAGTTTTTGAAAATTAAAGCTAGAAACAGAATGACCAATGCCACATGCGAAGCGAGTATGCCATAGGGCAAAAATGTCTGAATGGTGGTAATCATAAAATCTATTCTGCGGGCAACTCACAACTAGTCTTCTCACCCAACTTCTCTAGAGCCACTTCCCCACTCTCGCGAGTACCGTCGGCAAACACCCAAGTCGGATACCCTGTCACTCCGGCATCCTTGCATACAGATAATTGTCCCTTACCATCTGGGGTAGAACATTCCACATAAGGCAGGAGTTTAGCCGAGACACCAAACATTGCCTTCTGATTCTGGCAATGTGGGCACCAGAAAGCGCCGTAGAAGGTAGCCCCGCTATCCTTGATACAAGTGGCAAAGGCATCTAGGGGGCCAGTCCTTGTCCTTGCTGGGGTAACGATAAGCCAAGCCACGCCAGCTACGACCAAAACGATTCCTATGATCCAAATCAAGGTGTTTTTATTCATATTGTCATTATAAATGAAAAGTCGTTACTGAGCCAGAGCCTCCACCCCAAATCCGACGACAAGGAACATGATCATCATGCGGATAGTAGCCCCGACAGTTGTGAGTAAAAAATAAGGCACTAAAGGCATGCGCATGATACCCGCCGCCACCGTGACTGGTAGATACGGCATAAGCGGTATTGATCGAAGGGCTAGAAAGATAACTTCATCATACCAACTACCATCAAACTTAGATTCTATTCTCTCGACACTACTCCATGAAAGTCTCAAATATTTACCGAATTTGTCTATGGCTGGTTTACCTCCTAGGTAAGTAACCCCATAGACAGGCAAGGCGCCTAGAGCTGTTCCTACACCAACTGGGATAGATACTAAGATGAGAAGTTTACTGATCAGGGGAAGAGAGAGAGATCCTTTTAGAAAAAGCATTTGGCTCGATAAGACAATGCTGTAGGGCGACACAGGGAATAGTTCGTTAATGAGTGATGAAGTAAAAAGGGCGAAGGCGCTCGCCGAGTCCGGACGAAGCACCATATCTTGAATCACTTGAGCGAAATTAGCTGACAGCTCCATGACACTTTTTATACTTTTTACCGCTACCGCATGGGCAAGGATCGTTTCTGCCGACTTCGGCTTTTTGAGAAACCGTGGAGCGTGATGTATCTGAGAGCGCCTTGGCCTCTATTTCCACAGGAGCCGCCTTGAACGCCGCCACAGCCTCCAGGTTGAGAGCAAGGACAAATTCTGTAACCTGTCTAGCTATGGACACCTCCATATCTCTGAAAAATCTCAAACCATCCTTCTTATATTCAACCAGAGGGTCACGCTGGCCATAGGCCCGCAAATTCACACTTCCCCGAAGGTACTCCATCATCTCCAAGTGATCCACCCAGAATAGATCTACGGTCTGTAGCACGACGCGGCGCAAGACCTCAAGCACTTCGACCTTGTCGAATGGTATTTGCGATATCTTATCAACCACTTTAGTTTTCACACTCTGGTCTACCTGCTCTACTGCTTCAGAGAGATAACCCTTAATTTCTTCTACACCACCGAGCAAGATGCCGCGGCGGTGACCGTAGATAATACCTCGTTGGAAATTGAGTACGTCATCGAATTCGAGAACATGTTTGCGCGCATCGAAGTTGAAACCTTCAATCTTCTCTTGCGCTTTCTCTAAGGAGTTAGTGATCAGCTTATTCTCGATCGGTTCATCCTCAGGAATATTGAAACGCCCCATCATTTTCTTGATAGCCTCAACAGCAAAGATACGCATCAAGGAGTCCTCGAGCGAGACGAAAAATTGTGTCTCACCAGGATCTCCTTGCCTGCCCGAACGACCACGCAATTGATTGTCTATGCGTCTAGCGTCGTGCCTCTCAGTACCGAGGACGAAGAGACCTCCTAGATTTTTTACTTTCTCATACGATTCTTCAGTACTCGGATTGCCACCGAGTTTGATGTCCACGCCACGGCCAGCCATGTTGGTGGCGATGGTGACTGCTCCAACCTTGCCCGCTTGAGCTATGATCTCACCCTCTCGTTCGTGATTCTTGGCGTTCAAGATCTCGTGTTTGATCCCCTCGTTCTTCAGATAATCAGACAGAAGTTCGTTGTGCTCTATAGAAACTGTACCTATAAGTACTGGCTGACCCTTCTTATTCAACTCCCCCACCACTCTCGCTACCGCCTTCATCTTGCCCGCATGAGTTTGGAAGATTAGGTCACCATGATCCTTACGCGCTATTGATCTATGAGTCGGGATGACAAAAGTTTCTAAACCATAAACTTTGTAAAACTCTTCTTTAGAAGTAAGAGCAGTGCCTGTCATACCAGAGAGCTTCTTATACATACGAAAATAATTCTGGAAAGTGATCGAGGCAAATGTACGACTCTCTTCTTTGATACGTACACCTTCTTTGGCCTCTACTGCTTGATGTAGACCTTCAGACCATCGTCTACCCGGCTGAAGACGACCAGTAAAGGCATCCACGATCACCACCTCTCCGTCCTTCACCACATACTCCTTGTCTTTGTGGTATAAAGCTTTGGCTCTGGTAGCTGTTTCTAGGTGGTGCACATATTTGACTCCACCTTCGGCATATATATTTTCAATGCCTAGAAGTTTTTCGGCTTTATTGATACCACTATCAGAGAGAGAAACAGCGCGCAGTTTCTCATCCACAGTGAAATCCGTGCCATCTTCAAGACTCTGGACAATCTTTGCAAACTTCTCATAAAGCTCACCTGCCGCACCGGTATTGCTCGATATAATAAGAGGTGTCCGTGCTTCGTCTATAAGGATAGAGTCAACTTCGTCGACGATAGCGTAGTGGTAATCCCGCTGTGAGAGATCCTCTTTGTTGTATAGAAGGTTATCTCGGAGGTAGTCGAAGCCGAATTCATTGTTGGTACCGTAGGTGATATCTGCCTGATAAGCCTCTTTTTTGTTAGCCGGCCTTAGAAATTCGTGGACAATATGAAACGACCCTAGATCATCGCGCTCCTTATCACTTTTAGTATGTTGCGGATCATATATAAATGACTCGGCATGAGTAAGTACGCCAACAGATAATCCTAAATAAGAATAAATTTGTCCCATCCAGACAGCATCACGTCGCGAGAGATAATCATTGACAGTGACTACATGCACACCCTTGCCGGCGAGAGCCACAAGATACGCTGACAGAGTTGCTACAAGTGTCTTACCTTCTCCTGTTTTCATTTCCGCGATACCGCCTTTATATAGAGCGATACCACCAAGTAGCTGAACATCGAAGTGTCTCTGGTTTAATGTACGTTTGGCAGCTTCTCGTACAGAGGCAAATGCTTCCGGCAAAATATCATCAAGGGAACTCCCTTTAGCGAGACGCTCTTTGAACTCGAGAGTTTTTGCCTTAAGTTCTTCTGGTGAGAGTTTCTCAAGCGAAGATTCGAGCGCATTGATGCGCTCGACAAGTGGTCCCCAAGATTTAAGCAATTTCTCTTCGGGAGAACCGAATAAGCTCTTTAGAAAGGCCATAGGAGGCTCATTTTAGCATGTTTGAGGCCTTCGCCCAAGCTTGGGCCAAAGAAAAAACACCCCCGCAAGGGTGTTTTTTCTTTGGGAGCAAGAAACTAAGCTCGCTTCTTCTTTGAAGCCTTTCGCTTCTTAGCTGTCTTTTTCTTTGCTGCCTTTTTTTTCTTTGCCATTGTGTTGTCCCGACATCGGGTCGGGAAATTATTATTAACGTCTGTCGCAGATAAATACTTCATGAAATATTTTTCTGCCTGCGACTTACATTAATTATCTTACCGAAAGCACACACATACAATAGATAAAAGAAATAAAGTGTGGATAACTATTTCTTAGAAAATTTATTTTGTAACCTCTTCAATATACTTTCTGTAGGTATCTGCATTAGCTGGATCTAATCTAATGCGAGATTCTAGTAAACTAACGACCTCATTTTTTCTCCCATTTGAGTTGTAGGCCTGTATAATGCGGTCGTCGAAGACAACTTCTCTTTCTGAAATTTTCGCAATCATCTCATTCTCGATTACTCTCTCACCGGCATAGATCGCACCAATGAGATAAATCACCCTAGCTTCGACGTAACCAGGAGCCAATTCGTATGCTTCTCTAAATACTTCCAGGGCTTTAGGTAACTCGCCTTTGTTTATGTAAACTGCCCCCATTTCAAAATATATTTGTTGTTTGTTTGGTATTAATGCTTTGGCCTTGTCAAGTCTAATGAGAGCCTCATCAAGAAAACCTGTGGTAGAGAGGAAGGACCCGACCATCAATTGATGCCTAGCATCTTTATCCAATCCCCCAGTTTCTTTCAACAACGCATCTTTGGTGAAAGTGAAAAAGGAATTTTTTTCTTCCATACTTATATCACTAGAAAAAATTGGAACGGAATTAGCAGATAGATGTTCTAGTACTTCTGGTCGACCGAGGCGTGATGTGCTGTAAGCTTTTTTAAAATATTCGGTGGCAGCTGGAATTTGTCCTGGTGTCTGGACAGATTTTAGAGCGTCAATCAGAAAGATGTTCGTCATCATCGGTTTAATATTGACGAAGTAGAGCGAGAGTGCGGCCAAGATCACAACGATGGGTAAAACAATATTCTTCTTGTAACTTTCGACGACTGGCTGGACCGAGGACTTCTCTCCACTGACTCTAGAATTCACATAAGCAAGTAGGGAGAAGAATAAGACATAACTTACGAGATTATCGAAGACAAAAAAGTTATGGAAAAAGTATGCGGCGATAAGACCAGTAAGAATGGACTTCTCGGTATATGAAAAACCCGCCGACGATTTCCAGATTGAGAGCATGAGCGCTAGATAGAGAGCCAGATAAGATAACAGTCCAAGGAAACCGCCGGCCACTGCCCAATCGAGGAAAATGTTATGCGCACGATCAAACCAAGGCTCCAGATTAAACATCTCCGGGCGATAGTGCTCTTGGAAAACATAACTGAAGTTCTCCTGACCCCAACCTAAGATCGGTCTTTCTTTGACTCCTTCCCAAGCCATCGGCCAGACGAAGTATCTGCCCTGCGACTTAATACTATCTAAGTTTAGATTCGAGAAACGGGCTAATACTGGGCTACTTTCTATAAATGCGCTGTCTTTCACCACAGAGAAACCGCCAACCAAGACTACAAGCGCTACAAGACAGGCAATACTTATCTTCCGAACCAGTCTGTCTTCTTTATTTCTGATATTAAGCAGAGCCGCAATTAGAATACCGCCGAGGAGACCGAGGATAGCGCCGCGAGTTGCAGTGTAATAAAGAATCGATGCCTGTGAGAGGATGAGTAGCCCGTAAACCCATCTCAAGAAAGTTTTCTGACGTTCCCGCCACATAAATAGAAGGGCAATGAAGATATGGAAAAGCATATAAACAGCCAAGTAGATTGAGTTGCCCAGTGTCCCGTCTACTCGTACCCCACCTTGATTGATAGTTTTCAGTCCAATAATTTGCAATAAACAATACAGAACCATCAAGAAAGAAGCTGCGAGAGACGTATTCCACCACTTCTTCCAATCAATCTCATTAAAGACCGAAGAAACCACTGCGAAAAACATTCCTAGATGCAGGAGAGTAATGAAGCCCTCCATACGTTCGAAGTTGGACCAGAAACTCTTGATCGGAGCTACACCCAATAGATCAGCAAGGCCAATAACAACGAGGAAACTCAAGACCGCATACAAGATGGTGGATTTCTTTGGTCGAGAATCTACATCAATAAGAGCAAGCAATATCCAAGTAGCAAAAATAATTTCTACGATAATCCTCCAAGCAAAAGCTTTGGTAGTAATAAAAGGGAAAAAAAAGGAGCTTGAAACTAGAAATGGGATAAAAGGAACCAAGAAAAGTCCAGTGAGTATGATGTTTCGGAGTATTTGTTTATTCATCTTTATTATCCTATCACGCCAAGCAAACATTATAAAAGCCCCGCCTCCCGATGAATCGGGGGCGGGGCTACTGAAACGACTTGCCAACCTAGTGAGACTGGAAGATCGGCTCTCCAAAGTAGGTCTGCTTGTACTCAGCCCGGAGCAGAGCGAGCAGATCGTTGCCTTCTTCCGTTTCCTCTTCGGCTTGACGGATTGCCGGCCACCTATCTTCAGGGAACTTCACGTACAGGGGAAACACGCGCTGGAACTTGCGAATCTCCTCTGGCGTGAATTGCGGCATGTTGAGAATTGAGCCCTCGTTGGTGTCGGAGGAGGCGATAGCATTCTTATCCATGAACCCTGCCGCAATCGCCTCGTCTCGAGCGCGCGTCCCATGATAGGGAGTAAAAGTGAAGCAATTGACGGTTTCCACTCCCCTGAAACGGCGATTGAGTCTGACCGTGTCCATGGCGATCTCACGAGTCTCATACGGATAGCCAACGATGTTGTTGGTGTTGTAGATGATCCCTAGATCCGCGACGATGTCGAGCGCTCTCACTGCCTCGTCATTGGTGAACTCCTTGTGGACCACCTTCTGACGAAATTCCTCATTGCCGTTCTCGATGCCGAAGGCGATCTTGTGGAGACCGACTTCTTTGAGTGGCTTGAGACGCCAGTCCGTGATGGTCTCGACGCGCGTCTGCACCCAGAAGGGCAGACGAACGTCTTGATACATCTCGCAGAACTCAGCGAGTTCTGACACTGACATCATAAGGAACGTATCCGCCCAGAAGTACATGTACTCGACCTTGTGGACGTCTCTGTAGTACGTGATCTCTTCAAAGACCTTGCGGATCGACTTCTTGCGACTCCCCGTATCAGCAGAGTTGCAAAAGCCGCAATGGTACACGCATCCGCGTATCGTCTCGACCGGAGCCATCCGATAATTTTTCCCACTCATCGGACGGATGAGACGATCTGGATCGAAGAGTCCGAGATCGAAGTCTGTTGGATTCTCCTCCATGAGCACAGGGTCTGCGGGTGGGTTCTTGCGCGGCATGCCGGGCAAGCCTTTAAACCACAGACCTCGGACATCTTTGTAGGGTTTCCCCTGCTCCATGCGCTGACAGAGTTCGAGAAGCGACTTTTCGCCCTCCCCGACACAAACGATATCGATCTCAGGGAAAGAGAGTGCCCGATCTGGAGCCGTCATGGCGAAATTGCCACCAAGGATCACGGGCATATCGCGCGGATTGCGCCGCTCGATATGCTGTACGATCTCCACACCGAGAAGAAATGTGCTCTCGGTAGTCGAAAGTGCGATGAGATTCGGCTGGAACCTGTTGACCTGATCATTCAGGTCCTTCCAGGGATCACAACCGACCTTCTTCAGGGTTCGATGTGGCGACGGCAGGACTGCGAGCAGTTCTTCACTGAGTTTGTCGTGATCCCGAGAGAGACCCAAACCGTAATCAGTGGTATCGAACAGCTCTACGCTGATCCCGTGATTCTTGAGAATGCGGGACAGGATAGCGATAGCCGGCGGGACCAAGGACTCACTCCGAAAGTTCGGGTAAATAAACAGTACTTTAAAACTCATTTCTGCTCCTTTGCAGTGTTGAACATTCTAAAATTACTATACCATATCTTTATAAAATATACAAAAGAGCTAAATTAGCTTATGATAGTGTTAATCTATGCAGTATTTGCAACAGAAGATCTACGACTTACTTCGTCGAAGCGAGGGCTTCCTTAAGGCTGATATGGTCTATCTAGCCAAGGGTGGCTTCTGGCTCTCTATAAACCATGTTGTGGCGATGCTTGCTGGTTTCGGTCTTTCTCTCGCATTTGCTAATCTGTTCCCAAAAGAGTCCTTCGGCACCTACAAATTCATCCTATCAATAGCAGCCATTTTGGGAACATTTTCTTTGACTGAAATGGGTACAGCGGTTACTCAAGCAGTCGCGCGAGGCTTCAACGGCTCTCTACGACAGGGTTTCCGTTTGAGTTTAAAGTGGAGCTTTGGAATTTTGTTGGGAGGGTTGGGCCTTGGCTTATATTATTACCTAAACGGCAATTTGGTACTATCTATCTCTTTTATCTCGGTGGGACTCCTTCTACCCATTTCTCAAAGTGCTAGCCTCTACAATGCTTACCTGCTGGGTAAAAAGGATTTCAAGAGGATTTCTTTTTACGGCATGGTTCACAATATATTGCCGGCAATTGTCCTTACGAGTACTCTCATTCTCTTTCCCCAACTATCAGCCATCATCATCGTCTATTTCGGTATTGCAGTTCTCGTTACCCTATTCCTTTACCGCAAGACTTTACTTGCCTACCAAGCGGACAACAGCGAGCAAGATCCAGAATTACCTTCCTACAGCGGACACTTAAGTGCTATGGAAATCATTGGGAAAAGTTCAGGTTACCTTGATAAAATTCTAATCTTCCACTACTTGGGTGCAATACCATTAGCCATCTATGCATTCGCCATCGCCCCCGTCGAACAACTCCAGGGAGGAAAGAAGATACTCACCTCGCTCATCTTGCCAAAATCGAGTGAACAATCTTTTGAAGAATTACAGAGATCTGCGCCACGAAAAACAATTTTATTGACTCTATACGCCCTGTGCTTGGCTGGCATCTGGATACTCTTAGCCCCATACTTCTATAAATTATTCTACCCACAGTATCTAGATTCAGTTTTTTTCTCACAAGTTTACTCCCTTACTCTATTGGCCATATCAGGTTCAGTCCTCGAGCAGACATTAGTAGCTCATAAAAAGAAAAGGGAACTATATTTGTATAAAACTATCGTTCCTGTGGTCAGAATAGCCCTTTTCTTTATTCTCCTTCCACTTTTCGGCCTTATGGGCCTCATTGTTACTCATGTCATCATAAGATCATTCAGCGGTGTTATGGCTTATTACTTTGTAAGGCATCCTATTAGTAATTAATTATGTCTTATATATATAAAACGGGCCGGGCAGAATTACATGATCAAATCAAGCGCCATGCTAGGGTTATAAGAGGTCGAGTGCTTGATATTGGTGCTGGGAATTTCCCTCGTTATAAAAATCTTTTTAACTTCGATGAGTATTTAAGGATGGACATGACGCCAGGGAAGGATATTGATGTTGCGGGTAGTATCGAGGATATTCCTCTTCCAGATAACTCATTTGACTCTGTAGTGTGCACCCAGGTCTTAGGAGATGTTTATGATCTACGCAAGGCATTCAAGGAGATTTATAGAATTTTGCGTCGAGGCGGGAATGTATTAATTACAGAGAGTTTATTTGACCCTCTACATGATGAACCAAATGATTATTGGCGATTCACTCCCCATAGTCTAAGAAGGCTCGCGGAGGAGGCGAATCTTAAAGTCGAAATACTAGAACCCAGAGGAGGATACAGGAGCGTAATGTCACAACTTAGAGCGCGTTACTGGATCGAGCGCTTAAATGCAAACAACAAATGGTTTTCTAGAATACTTAGTTTTAAATTTAAAGTCTTTGGTAAATTAGCCCGACTTTTTGATCGTAGAGACAATAGCCGTGCTAATAAAATTTTTACTCATGGATATATATTGATATGCTCAAAGTAACTACTAGTTGGGATGACGGGGATATCGAGGACAACCGATTGGCTGATCTATTATCTCGTTACAACATCAAGGGAACATTCTACATAACTAAAACTTACCGTGCTAATAGATTATCGAGTGGAGAGATCAAAAATATTGCGAAAGAACATGAGATCGGGGCGCACACTTTGACTCACCCGGATCTCCGAACTCTTTCACTAGAGCAAAAACAAGAAGAAATAGAAGGGAGTAAAAAATGGCTTGAGGAGATTTTAGGTCAAGATGTGAAAATGTTTTGCTATCCAAAAGGATTTTATGACGACTCTGTAGTTGGGGTCGTAAAGACTGCTGGTTTTCTCGGGGCTCGTACCACCAATTTAGGGTCCATCACTTTTTCTGATCCATTTCTCGTTCCTACAACAATCCAAGTGTACCCATTCCCCTTCCGTAACTCTTTGGGTAAAGTTTTACAACCCTACGATCAAAGAGCCCCTGCCCTGAAAGCCCTTGGAGTAAGTTTTCTTTCGATGTATTCATGGTTAAGTATGGCTAAAACTACTTTTGACCTAGCGCTTGAGAAAGGCGAAATATTCCACCTCTATGGCCATTCATGGGAGATTGAGAAATATGGTATGTGGGAGAAGTTGGAAAAATTTCTACAATATATTAGCAATCACAAAAAATGTACTTATGCCACAAATAGTAATTCACTAAAATGAACAATACCAGAGCCGTAGTAACATATTTGAGTAAATATATTTCTGGCAACACTCTAGATTTCGGTGCGGGTAGTGCAAAATATAGAAATATCATTGCCCCCCATACTAGCAAGTACACTACTTTTGACGTAATTGGTGGAGAAAATATTGACATTGTGGGTGATGCTCACAAACCTCCGTTTATAGACAAAACTTTTGATACGGTTATCTCTACTCAAATGCTTGAGCATGTCGAAAGACCTTGGGTCATCGTTGGAGAAATTAAACGTATTTTAAAGCCTGGCGGTATCTGTATTATAACAGCACCCTTTATGATCCCCTACCATGCTGATCCGCATGATTTCTTCCGTTACACTAAAGAAGGACTAGGGAGTTTATTTAAAAATGAAAAATTCGAGATCTTGGAGAGTGGGAGCTACGGCAAGGCCCCGTCTGTTTTAGCAGAAATGATTCATTTCTCTTTCTTTAGCCACTACAAAATACTGACTGGGAGAAAAAACCTTTGGAGGTCAAGAGTCATGCGTATATTAAAAGCCCTGGGATACAAACTCGACACTCTCGTCAGTGGCAAAGTTATTTATGCCAATGTTTACGTGGTAGCGAGAATTAAGTAGGTACTTGTTTCAATCTTTCCTCTTGAGAGCTTGTTCTACTTGATCAGCTAACCATTTGCTTCCATCATCGTCTGGATTCCCAAAATATTGCTCTTGTAGGTCTTTAATG
>JBAQWR010000047.1:0-2104 GCA_049299015.1 Minisyncoccia bacterium
TATCTATGGGGAGGCAGCCAGGAAACAAATAAGAGAGAAGGGCCTTTTTCCTGGAGTAAAAGATACACTTGAAAATCTATATAAAGAGGGATATCCAATGTATATTGTTTCAGGCGGAGGGACAGATCAAGATCTGGGAGAGATGGCAGAAGATCTTGATGTGAGCCGATACTTTCGGGGGATCTTCGGCTTCGGCCCACATGGCGCTTCCTTAATAAGTTTCGGCAAAGAAGAAAATATAAAAAGAGTAATGGCACTAGAGCAAGATTCTGACCCATCACACTACATTATTATTGGAGATGGAGAAACTGATAAGCTATTTGCAGAAGAAACGGGGTGTAGATTTATTGGTATTGCTAATAGATGGAATGGTTGGGCAGTAGACAATAAACAAATCATGGCTTCACTTGGCGATGCCGGTAGACTCATAAAAAATTCTTATGATGAATAAATCTGTTTTGATTATTTTCAAAAACCAGTTACCATTTAATGATGAAAACTGGGAGCAAAAATTTGAAACTGTAATTGCCCCTCTCGAATTGAAAGAAGCTATTGATGGACTTGGAATTAACTTTGTTGACATCAACAGTCTCTTGAGACCAGGAAGCGTAGAAGAGGCCTCAGAATGGACCAGGAAACTTTCTCTAGTGACCAATAGAGATGGCGAGCGCCTATCCAAGGTGGTGAAATATCAAGGATTTGAGTTGTGGTGGATGCACTACGACGATTTGATGTATAGGTTCTGCCTCCCTTATACGCAGTATGCATCGTTGCTTAAATATCTGGCAGGTTTTAGATCGGTGACACTCTACGGGGCTCCTTTTACAAATCTCTTCCAGTTTTATTTGAAGGCGCATGATTCTAAAGTTATTATTTTGGATAAATCTCTGGATAAATCTATTTCTCTTGGGGTTGTACTTCAATTGCTGATATCAATATTTTGTATTCTCTGGATAAAAATAAAAAGTCCCAAGGTAATGGTCTGGACGGGAGACAAACTTCATTTACCTTTGACATACGATTATAGAATGAAATTCATTTATGATGAATTAAATCACAAGGGAATCAAATTTATCGAATTTATTAGAAGTATGGAATCGACGAAGATAGTATTAGAGCATGCTATAAAGCGTAAAAGGGCAGTCGTCTACTCTTTTGCCATTGGTTCATTAGCACGGTCTTTATATAGTCTAATCGGTAGGAAAAGTAAAGCACTTTCAAGTAGGTTCGAATCAAGTACGGAGTTAGGTGCTGAACAGAAGTTTTGGTATCTGGTAGCTAGTCATTATCTCCACAATGTAGAGGGCGACATACTTTCTATCAGAGTAATGAAATTAGTCCTAAAATTTATAGGGATAAAAGTTGCAGTGGTAGATACCGCCCTTAGTCGTAACTTTACAGAGGTGTTAGCCTGTAAGTTGTCGGACATTCCTGTGATAGGTATCCAACATGCCGCTACTCCTAGAAGTTATTTTGTTTCTGATTTTATGAATGGCTTTGATGGTGAAAAGACGCTGTCAGTCGATGTCTACGGTCTCTGGTCAAAATGGTGGAAAGAGTATTATATTAAAAATAGTAAGGCTTATCGACCAACACAGTTTCAGGTCTCTGGTCCCATGTATACTCTCAAGAATAGAAGTTTAGATATAAAAGCAGCCTCTTCTCACTCAGGGAAAATTAAAGTACTTTTTGTATCAGAGCAATTGGCGGCTCCTTCCGAGATCTTGCCTTATCTAGAAGAATTGATAAAAGCTCCGAACATCTCTCTTTATTTGAAGTTTCGGGCCTACCGTGATGGATTTGAAGATTGGCTTAGAGCTAACTACCCCCAAATGCTTACAAATTTAGGAGAAGGCCACCTCTTGAAAGGAAGTATGGATGAAGCAATTATTCAAAGTGATGTTATTGTCGGTTCTCATAGTACTGGGGTCCTAGAAGCTCTTTTGCGCTTCAAGCCGCTAATCTTTTTCTATACTAATAAGTGGGGTGATTACTATAGTCTTAGAGGCGATAATAAAAGAGCAGCATTCTTTGCTGAAAATCCTAAAGAATTGATCGAAAAAATTGAAAATGCTAAATCGATATCAATGGCAGACATTAAAGA
>JBAQWR010000048.1:0-6979 GCA_049299015.1 Minisyncoccia bacterium
GGAGTTCCCCGTGGAGGAAAACAGCGAGCGAAGCGAGCGTTAGAAACCGTGGGTTTCTAAGGAGGAGCTTTGCGACGACGCGTGGTGGTAAAGTTACATTAAAATAGATTTAGGATTTAAGATTTAGGAATGAGAAAAAGCCACGGTGTGCCGTGGCTTTTTCAACTTCATGGGAACTGACAATTCAGTTCCCCTTCAAGAGCGAGCCTCTCGCTTCGAACTCATGTTTGCAGTCTTTGCAAACACGGAGTTCAGAGAGTTTCATCCCCACTTGCCTGACAGTGCCCGTTGGCTCTGAATTCTTAGAGCCACACTTTGGGCACTTTTTCTCGTTGAGCCACCACTCTCCGTATGCAGTCATAGCACTCCTCCTCCAAAGCAAAACCGCCGATATGGCGGTTTTGCAAATAGCTTTCACACCACATCATCTGTCCCTTACGGGCTGAATTTGGCACCTTACAGAAGCAGGTTGTCGGAGCGTCATAGGGTCAGTACCCTCGGCTCACTCTTGATAATATGAAGTTGTGAAAGAACGAACTAAAGCTATATTAGCAATCCCACCTGCTATGTCAACTACATTATAAGCAAGCGGTCGCATTATTATAATGTATTCGAATTATAGCGATATATCGCTATTTTTGTTTTACTTGATTTTTCTGGTGTAAAAGAGCATAGTCGGAACTGGAGGTTACTATGAAGAGGTCGGAATTCAACTACAGGCTCGATAACGCTGGAGAGGCTCTTCTATATGCGACTAAGGTGAGGGATTGGGCCGATGCTCTATTTTGTGCTCGGAATCAAGGTCTCATCGAGAACGACCCGACCGTGGAAGCTGAATCGCACCCAATTGTTCGTTGTATCTATATCATCTCGCGCTTCCCAAACCACACGTTCTTCCAGAAGCAAGCTCTCTTGGAAGAGGCGTGGGAGTATTACAACGAGAGGCAAAAACAAATCACGACAAACATGAGTGACCGCGACGAGCCAGGCCTCATCGCACGAAGCCAAATGAACACCGGGCGGACCTAGCGGTCCGCCTCGCTTTTTATGTTTAAGCTACTGGTTGTAAGTTGGGGTAGGTAGGTTACAATACCGACATGAAATCTGTTTCTCACATCTTCGGCGGAGAGGCCAAGGTTAAGATTATGCGTCTATTTATCTTCAACCCCACTCTTACCCTGTCTCCCGCTACAGTCGCTAAGCGTACTAAAGAGAGGCCCAGTACCGCCAGGAAAGAACTTCGCATTCTAGCTAAAGCAGGGCTGATCAAAAGTCGTGCCAAAGGGTTTATTCTCGATTCTTCCTATCAATATCTGCCAGCTATCGAAAATTTCCTTATAGACGCTTCTCCTTTGACAGAGAAGGAGATAATTAGGAAGATTTCTCGCGCTGGTAATATAAAACTCATTCTAATCTCTGGAGTGTTTATACATAACCGAGATTCGCGCGTGGATGTCCTCATAGTTGGAGATCATATCAAGCAGGCCAAGCTCCTCTCCGCCGTTTCCTCTATTGAGGCCCAACTCGGCAAGGAATTGCACTACGCATCTTTCGAAACTGTCGATTTCCAGTACCGCCTAAGCATATACGACAAGCTCATAAGGGACATTTTGGAGTCCCAACATGAGAAAATCCTCAATAAATTAGGCATTTAAACTACCCAAGATATCCACACCCTTGCAAATTGGCCATATTTCCCGTGTCCTATAGGTGTATAATGAATCACGTACCCCTTTTAGAGTGGTAATCATTAGAAGCTAAGTGCATCTGCACAGTCCGCCTCTGGCGGAATCCAGTTAAGAATATATGTTATTAAACACATGGGGAGAAGTATTGACCCTTTCCTTCCAGAATCTTTGGGTAGGAGTAGTCGGCTTCGTCCCGAACCTTGTTATCGCCTTAATCATCCTCGTCCTTGGATGGTTGGTCGGCGCCCTCTTGGGCCGAGCAATTTGGCAAGTGTTCAAGTCTTTGAAAATTGACGACGCCCTTCGTCAATCAGGATTAGAATCTTTCCTACGCCGCGGCGGCGTCAATCTTGATTCCGGGGCATTTGTAGGTGCTTTGGTAAAGTGGTTTGTAATAGTGATTTTCCTCGTAGCGGCTCTAGATGTTTTGGGCCTCAAACAGGTTAATTTCTTCCTCCAGGATGTAGTCCTAGGTTACCTGCCTCGCGTACTCGCAGCAGCCCTAGTCCTCTTGCTGGCTGGTGTTATCGGTGATGTTACAGGGCGTGTTGTTGTCACAGCGGCTAAGACAGCTGATATAGAATCAGCACACTTTGTCGGCGCTATTGCCAAGTGGTCTATCTGGATCTTCGCCATTCTCGTGGCTCTCTCCCACCTTGGTATTGCAGCGGCATTTAGCCAGACACTCTTCACCGGTGTTGTTATTGCGATTTCCCTCGCTCTCGGCCTCTCCTTCGGTCTTGGTGGCCAAGAAGCAGCATCTCGCTTCATTGAGCGACTTCGTGGAGAAATGGGCGGCAAGCATCACGGTTATTCTACAGGTCATTATTTTTAGCTAGGTAATACCTACGTGATTCCCGCCTGCCGATCCGGCGGGCAGGTCAAAATCCCCCGTAAGGGGGATTTTGATTTGACTAAAAGTCCTTATTTATATACTATATTCGGAAGCTCGTGGAGAGCTTCTTTAATTTCCAATGACACGCAGTGCATCAAAAGGCCCATATGTCGACCCTCGAGTTTTGAAGAAGATCGAAGGCAAGAAACCGGCAACAACCGGGGTTATTAAGACATGGTCTAGGGCCTGCCAGATCGCGCCAGAAATGGTGGGTTTCACCTTCGGCGTTCATAACGGCAAGGTTCACACGGAAGTATTTATCACCGAGGACATGGTTGGCCACCGCCTCGGTGAATTTGCGCTTACGCGCAAATTCACGAGACACGGTGGTAAGATGCAGAAGGAACTCGAGCAGAAGCAGAAGGAAGGCGAGATCGCCGCTGCCAAAGCAGTGAAGGGTGCAGCAGAAACCAAGAAATAATTATGGAACAAGCAAAAGCAATATTGAAAAATTACAGACAGTCTCCTCGCAAAGTGCGCTTGGTGGCTGATACTGTACGTGGGAAGAAAATTGCTGATGCCATCACCGCCCTTTCTTTTATCCCTAAGCGCTCCGCTCTTCCTCTTCAGAAACTTTTGGCTTCCGCTCTAGCTAATGCTAAGAATCTTTCTATCCCGACTGAAGACCTAGTTGTAAAAGAAATCAAAGTTGATTCCGGAGCCACTCTCTATCGCCGCCGACCACGTTCTAAGGGTATGGCCAATCCAATTCGCAAGAGAACCTCACAGGTAAGCATCACTCTAGCTCCAAAGAAATAATATGACTCATACAGTTCATCCATATTCGCATCGCCTTGGGATCCTCCGTGATTGGAAATCGCGCTGGTTTTCTCCTAAGGGTAAATATAAATACGCTTTGCGCGGAGATATTTTGATCCGACAATTTTTAGAAAAGAAGTTAAAGGGATTTTTCGTCGCTGATATCGAGATAGAGAGAAGTGAGAAGGCTCTACGTGTCATCGTCAGCTCATCTCGCCCAGGTATGATTATCGGGCGTCAAGGTGATGGAGCAGAATTACTTAGAAAGGAGATCAAAGCCCTTCTCTTGAAACACAAACTTCTTGAAGGCAAGGTCGATGTCAAACTCGATATCAAGGAGATCAAGTCAGCCGAGTCCAACTCTGCCATAGTGGCTCAGATGATTGTCGAAGGTCTCGAGAAGCGCTTACCGTTTAGACGCTTAATGAAACAAATGCTTGAGAAGGTGATGGCCAATAGAGATGTTCTAGGCGTACGCATCTTCGTGGCTGGTCGTCTCGGTGGTGCCACTATGAGTCGTACGGAAGATCGTAAACTTGGTCGTATTCCACTTCAAACTCTGCGTGCTGACATCGACTACGCGCGAGCCACAGCTATTATGCCCTACGGAACTTTAGGAGTTAAGGTCTGGATATACAAGGGCGATATTTTTGATAAGGATAAATAATTTTTAATACTATGTTGTTCCCAAAGAAAGTTAAATATAGAAAGTGGCAGACTATGCGCAAGAACCCTATTAAAGTGGGCGTAGCCTCGCGTGGATTGACGGTCGCCTTCGGCTCCTTCGGCCTAAAAGCGCTTGGTCCAGCTCGCATCCGTTCCAATCAAATCGAGGCTGCGAGAAAGGTGTTGTCTAGGTCAGTAGGCAAGACGGGACGTCTGTGGATTCGCATTTTCCCTGACATGCCTTATACTTCCAAACCTGCGGAAGTGAAGCTCGGTAAGGGCAAGGGAGATCTTGAGGGTTATGTAGCACCAGTTCTTGCCGGCAGAGTTATCTTCGAAGTAGATGGGCTAGGCGAGAAGGAAGCTCGAGAGGCGCTGCGTAAAGCTGGGACCAAGTTGCCAGTCAAGACTAGAATAGTGGCCAGATAATATGAAAAAGACAAGTTACAAAGATAAGCCAAAAAGTGATTTGATCAAAAGCCTCATGGAGAAGAGAGAGGTTCTACGTAAATTCAAGTTCGGCACTGCTGGTTCCAAGACTCGCAATGTCAAAGAAGGAGTGACTGCCAGAAGGGATATCGCTCGTATCATGACTGAACTAAATAAAAATGAACGATAAAAAATTAACAAAAGGCAAGGTGCTTTCTGGAACAGTCGTCTCCACCAAGATGAAGGATACTATAGTGGTGTCAGTGGAACGCTACGAGAAGCATCCTAAATATGACAAGTTTGTGAAGAGGCGCAAGAAGTTTAAGGCGCATGATCTCGGTAACACCAAGACAGTTGGTGAGAAGGTCGATATCGTCGAATCAAAACCAATTTCAAAAGATAAGCATTTTATAGTAATCTAACCATCCATGGTCCAACCACAATCCATCGTCCAAATAGCAGACAACTCCGGAGCCAAGATCGGACGCGTTTTCAAAGTATTGGGTAGCTCGAAAAAACGCTACGCCTCTATCGGAGAGCTCGTGGTTCTCTCGGTCCAGAAAGCTGAACCGAGAAAACAGGTCAAGAAGAAGGACGTCCTCTTCGGTGTGGTTGTGCGTCAGAGAGCCCCTTTCCGTCGCAAGGATGGTACTTATGTACGTTTCGACGAGAATGCTGTAGTTATCCTAGACAATGCCAAGAAGGAGCCTCTGGCCGGTCGTGTCTTCGGCCCTGTGCCTCGCGAGATTGGCGAGATGGGATTCCAGAAAATTATTTCTCTAGCTCCTGAAGTAGTATAACTTTCATGCACGTCAAAAAAGGAGACAACATCATAGTGCTTGCGGGTAAGGACAAGGGTAAAACCGGCAAGATTTTACGCGCTCTCCCCAAGGAAGATCAGGTTTTGGTGGAGGGTGTCAATATAAAAAAAGTTCACGAACGCGCCAAGAAGAGTGGTGCCAAGGGTACGATCATAGAAAAAAGTTTCCCAATTCACGTTTCGAATGTAAAACTGGTAAAACAAAATGCAAAATCTTAAAGAAAAATCCAAGTCTCTCCCAGGTTATAAAAACCTTATGCAAATGCCTAGGATTATGAAGGTAGTGGTTTCTGTTGGCGTGGGCTCTTTCAAAGACAAGAACAAATTTAAAGTGGTTGAGGACCGCTTAGCTCGCATCACTGGTCAAAAGGCCGCTCCGCGTGGGGCCAAAGTTTCTATAGCTAGTTTCAAGTCTCGTACAGGCGACACTGTGGGCTATCAAGTCACGCTCCGTGGCAAACGCATGTTTGATTTTCTAGACAGACTTGTTCATATCGCTCTTCCTCGTACCAAAGACTTCCGCGGCATTTCCCTAACAGCCGCCGACCAGATGGGTAATTACACTCTTGGTATCAAAGAACACAACATTTTCCCCGAAACAGCAGACGAAGAGCTCAAAGATGTTTTCGGCCTGGCTATCACCATCGTTACAACGGCAAAGTCCAAGGCCGAAGTCCTTGCCCTCCTTACTCATCTCGGCTTCCCGTTTAAGAAATAATGTGTTAGAATCTCCTCTCTTATGGCGAAAACATCAGTAATTGCAAGGTCAAAAAAGAAGCCCAAGTTCTCTACTCGGGCTACTAATCGTTGCTTTCGCTGTGGTCGTGGGCGTGGCTATATGCGGGATTTCGACCTTTGTCGCATCTGTTTTAGAGAACTCGCTAATGAAGGTAAGATCCCAGGGGTAAAGAAGTCTTCCTGGTAACTATATGGATACAATCTCGAACATGATTATACAGATAAAGAATGCCGGCCCAGCAGGGCATGATCGTGTTCTCGTACCTTACTCCAAACTCAAACACTCTATCGCCGAGGCATTGAAGAAGGAGAAGTTTGTCAAAGATATTGACACCAAGAGCGAGAAGGGCAAGAAGGTGCTCGTCCTAGATCTCTTCATGGAAAACAGAGTGCCGAAGGTTAAGGGTGTGAAGCGAATTTCTAAACCATCAAAGAGGATTTATAAAAAATCTTCCGACATTCGCGCTGTTAAAAGTGGTTATGGCGCTCTCATACTCTCTACCTCCCAAGGTATCATGTCTGGTCGTGAGGCAAAGAAGGCCAAGCTCGGCGGCGAAGCCTTATTTCAAATTTGGTAAAAATAAGGAGTATGACGACTATATTTTTACCAATCCCAGCCCCAATTTTGCAAAACGATATGAATCAAGCGAAATATAACAACGAAATGTATACTGAAAACAGCGGCGCGTTTGGGCGAATAGCCCAGCCCTATTCGGGCGCAGCGCCGCACGGTAGTGTACTAGCAAAATTGGAGCGGGATGGTGATTTTAATATTCGCTTCACTCATTAAAAATCAACCATGTCACGCATAGGAAAAAAAGTTATAACCCTGCCGGAGAAAACCGAGATCAAAGTCTCGGATAGTTCTGTATCTGTAAAAGGGCCAATGGGGGAGCTGACTCGAGAACTACACCCAATTATAGAAGTCAGAGTTGACGGCAATACAGTCACTCTTCATCCGAAGAAAATGACCCTTGAGAGTCG
>JBAQWR010000049.1:0-9674 GCA_049299015.1 Minisyncoccia bacterium
ACCGACAAGCTTTATTTAACGATCGTTGAGAGTGATGCCGAAGGAAATGTTTTCTTCCCAGATTGGAAAAAAGATTTTAAAAAAGAAATATTCCGTGAGGAAAGGCTGGATGAAAAAACTGGATTGAAATACGATTGGGTAGATTTAGAAAAGTAGAAGCGCCACATCTCTGTGGCGCCATCATTCTTCATCCTGTGGAGCCGGCTCGTCAGGCGGCCAATATCTTCATGATCTTAAAGGCCACCCCCACCATCTGAACGACTTCTTCCAGTTTGGCGTAACGAGTGAAGAGGTAGCATGGATTACGTTCACACATAGCCCCGATTGGGAGTCTCGAGACCTTGGCATCCAAGTGAGCCACGGCAAGCGTCGGCTTGTGGTGTTTCTCCACTGCCATACCCATTTCCCAGCCAAGACCAATGGATGGAAAATCGCAGATAGCGACAAAAAGATCGCAATCCGCAATGCACTTGTGAATATCGGTTTCGTAGACATCAGTAGCTGTTCCTGCGACTGTGCCCACGAAGTCGGCAACCTCATGACCTGCTTCCCTCAGAAGTACCTTGAGATTCTCGACGTCACGCACAAACCCCTCTGGAGCCTGAGTCAACGAGCACCCTACATAAATCTTGGCCACGTTACCTCCTCAATCATTGACCTGGGAACCAATCTAAGGCTATTATACTTGCAACATGCTTTGTAACAAGACAACCCAAACTTGGTCCAGTTTCGCAAGTTCCCACACTATTTCTGTCTACCTGACCTAGGGGGCAGGCTTTGAATCATTCAAGGCCTCGAAGCCTGCCTGCTAGGGCAGGTTTTTTGTTCTTTCTGTTCCAAGGAGTAAAAGATGATAATTCCAAATCATGGTGGCCGCTATCGAGCAGTTGGAAATCGTTGCGCATTCGGAATCCAAGATCCCAAGACCTGCCATATCGAGTACCGACTGGAAAATACAAAACAAATGCGGGCAGAAATTGCTCACTTAAAATATCTGGGGTTCAAGTTTACCTACGTAGATGTTGTAAAGTTGGCAAGAAAACTTATTGGGGTGAGCCAATGGAAGTTAAAGGCTGCATCATCTGAAGCACCTGACTTCGTAGATTGTTCGAGTTTAGTGAAATGGGTCTATGGCCAAAAAGGGATCTGGCTACCGCGACGGGCATTCCAACAATATTGGTACACCGATGCAAGTTTCGTTAAATATTGTGCCGATTTTTCCTCATTGCAATGGGAAATGGCCCGACCAGGTGATCTACTTTTTGTGAGTAGCCCTTACGTGCAAGGTATTCGCACAGAGAATCACGGGAGATTACATGTGGGTATTCTGACTGGAGAAAAAACTGTAATATCTGCTACAAACAGCGAGTTCGGTAAAGGAGTGGTAGAGATCAGTCTCCAGAAGATACTCGAAACCAGAAAATTTCGAGGCATAGGTCAGGTCGTAGAAAATAAGCGCACAGCAACTCTCATAGTGCCTTCTGATCAAGAGGTAGAGACAAATGACGATCTATATTTCTTATTAGGACACTTGAGGAAAAGTCACAGCCCCATTAGCTAGGAGCTTGAGTCATTGGGCGTCCGCACATGCGGACGCCCTTTCTTCTTATTTAAAAGAAAAACTTTTATTTCACGTCCACCCACACATACTTTTCTGTTGAAAAGTTGCGCGGGCCCGCCTCAGCTCGACAGCTTCCGGCTCGTGGATGTTTATTACTTCACATCCACGCCCATAGATCTTGCGGTGCCGGCGATGATTTTAGAAGCGGCATCGACGTCGTTGGCATTGAGATCAACCATTTTCTTCTCTGCGATTTCTTTGAGTTGGGACTTAGAGATAGACCCAATCTTAGCTGTATTAGGAGTGCCGGAACCCTTATCTTTGCCCAGTGCCTTTAGAATAAGCGCTGAAGCAGGTTCCGTCTTATAAGTCATCTTGTAACTTTTGTCTTCAAATATCTCGACCACTGTTGGTACAGTCTCGCCCCTGCGTTCCTTAGTCTCTTCATTGAAACGTTTGACGAAGTCACCAATAGGAATACCGGCTGAACCGAGAACTGGTCCGAGCTGCTGACCAGGGACTGCGGCGCCACCTGGGATCTGGAGTTTTAGTACTTTTACTATCTTTTTTGCCATATTTAGAGGGTTAGAATACGTTAAATCTTCTTGACTTGCAAGAAATCTAGTTCGACCGGAGTCTCGCGACCGAACATGTTGACCAAGACCTTGACCTTGCCACGCTCCTCATCTATCTCAGAAACTTTGCCTTCAAGCTCCTTGAATGGACCGTCGATGATAAGCACAGCATCATTTTCTATAAGATTGATAGTATGCGTTACCTTGTCGGTAGACATCCTGGCAAATAGCGCCTCTACTTCCTTCTTCTCAATCGGCACCGGATATACTCCAGAGCCCACGAAGCCTGTCACTCTAGGAGTGTTGCGAACCACATACCAAGAATCGTCGGTTACGATCATATCTACCAAGATGTAGCCTGGATAAATTTTTTCTTCCTCTTCAACTCTTTTGCCCGCCTTGATCTTGATCTTCTTTTCTGTTGGCACGATAACGTTGAAAATTTTATCCTCCATACCTAGAGATTCGATACGCTGTTTGAGATTACGCATCACGGCATTCTCGTAACCGGCGTAAGTGTGGACGACATACCAGTTTCTACCTTCAGAGATTTGTTTAGTCATGTTTGTTAGATGACAAACTTCTGGAGAATAAGAGAGAAGATGAAGTCGAAGAAGCCTAAGAAAATAGCGACTAAGATAGAGATAACTATGACAACAATCGTGAAGGTGATCGACTGACGACGCGTAGGCCAAGAAACGTGTTTAAGTTCACCTCGTGTGTCTTTGATGTAATTTAAGAATCTATTCATCCCAGTTAGAAGTTTTAGTATTAAATATTTTATGAAAACTTAAAGCTCTCAGAACTTCTAACGGGACAAGTCTTTTTGAGGCCTGCCCCGTAGGAAGCTTTGCTTTCCTTCGGGGTTATAAAAAACACCCCCGTGGGCGTCTTTTAATCATACTACACCTCGTCTTGAAGTGTCAACTGCGACACATTATCTGATCTCGTATGTGACCGTCACATTTACCACCACCTTGTTTTCTCCTGTTGGAAGAGTGGGGGCGGGGTTGGCCTGAGTCTTGACCATCATATCCCCTCCCATGCCCTCTGCGTAATATGGCATTGGTCCACCACCAGTATTGTCGTAGAAACTGACTACGCGTACCAGTCTAACTCCAAGTTCTTTGGAAAGTGTCTTGGCCTTCTCCTTGGCATCCTTGATAGCTTCGGCTCTCGCCTCATCCATGATCTTGTCTGGATCATCTACGGTAAATGAGATGCCTGATAGACCTGTAGCCCCATTATCCCCCGCTACTGCGAGTGCTTCACCAGCCTTTTCCGTATCCCTGATTTTCACCAAGATGCTGTGATTTGCGGTATAGCCATCTGCTACCTGTCTTCCAGGTGGACAATAAGTGCTCGAGCAGACCATTGCCTCATAAGTATATTTCGGCCAGACAGAGTAGTCGGTTGTTTTTATATCTTTCTCTTCGATGCCAAGAGTCTTGAGTTCAGCCAAGATCGCGTCCATTTTACTGGTGACTTGACCTTGAGCGTCACTCACTGATTTGGCATCTGCCGAAACAGTAAAAGAGAAAGAGGCGATATCCGGCACGGAAACTGCTTCACCCTCTCCAGTAACTGATATAGAGTTGTACGCTGGATTGATGCCGCGCAAGCCCTTGAGTGCCCCTAGAGTTTGAACTCCAAGGAATACTGCCAATACGATAAGTGCGATCCCTGCCCATTTCAAAACCTTTTGTGTTTCTGGTGTATTCATTATTGTTTATTGTAAGTTTATCAAACTATTTATGGTGAGCCTGTCGAACCATTTTACCACAAGTTTATTCTGCTCCTCAAAGGCCGTTTATTCTCGACAAAAATGTTGAAAATAAGCACCGTGAAGCTGACAGACAGAAGTCCAAGAGCTACACCACCTAAGATATCGAGCGTCCAGTGGGCTCCTAGATAGAGACGGGAGAAGGAGACAATAATTACACCCAAGATAGAGCCGACTATCAGATTGACCTTACCCATCACCGTCTTTGCCCTGCGGAAAAAGGAGTGAGCCAGCATGAAGAAAAAGGCTGTAGCGACTGTGGCGTGCCCAGAGGGAAAACTCCAGCCACCAGAATTATATATTTCAGAGGCAGGTCGTGTGATTTGGAAAGTGTTTTTAAGCACTGTCAGTGAAATAATTGTTATGGCCATAGCCACGACAAAGAGAGTGGCGTCGTAAGATCGTCCGCGGATGAAAAGTATGGCCGCTATTAATACAGATACAGAAGCAAGGAGGAAGGGCTCACCCACTCTCGTCACCAAGACAAGAATAGTCGTCAATATAGGTGTACGCACATGGACCACTATCCTCTCGATTGCCGTATTGAGTGGCGTCAGTTCCGTCCCAGAGACCAGACCCTCGATAACAATGGCGAGGACGAGTCCAGATATCATGAAAACGAGGAGAAAGAGAATATTTTTAGCCCAATTCGGAAACATCATATATTTAAGATTACCACAAATTTTTTCCTACTCTGTAGTCACTCCGTCAAACTCGGCCTCATTTTGCACCGCTTCATCTCTAGTTTTCCTCACAATACCATCTGCATGGTGAGCTGGAGAGTATACGGTGTAGATTTTGAGAGGTTCGGTCTCTGAGGTGTTTACCACATTGTGTTCAGCACCTCTAGGCACTATCACGGCATCACCGTCGGACACGTCGTAGATAGTGGTATCGACTGTGACTTGTCCGTGCCCCTTCTCGAATCGGAAGAACTGATCGTTGTCTGGATGCACTTCCATACCAATCTCCTCTTTAGGTAAAAGTGACATCAATACAAGTTGCGAATGTTCCGCAGTGTATAACACCTTCCTAAAATCTGTGTTCTCGAGCGTTAATTTCTCTATATTGTCTTTAAATCCTTTTTTCATCTTTTAACTCTTATTGCTTAACTTTTCGACCATTTTTTCTATTCTGTCCACCTTACTTTTGAGACTAGAAAGAAATATTTCCTCACCCTCTATTTCTTGTAGAGTTTTCTCCTCAAGTTTCTTTTCGCCACGCAATCCAGAAATTATGATACGGCTACCAAGAAACCCTGTAACTAGAACACCGGAGGCAAGCAGAAGAAAGAAACCGAATAAGAGAGACGCCTGTGGTGACACGCCCATAAGGTCAGATGTCTCCCAAACACCACGCCAAAACGACACCACTCCCACACCCGCCACGGATGCGTAGACGATAGGGTAACGACTCAAGAAGCCACGAATATGATTTTCAAGCCTGTCGAAGAAATTCAATATTTTCCTCATATCTCAATGATATATGTGGGGGTAACAAAAGAAAAGATGTGGTTTGTAATAGTCTGACTAGAAAAACGGCTTCATGGTAGAAACCGAAACTTAATAATTACATCAAATTTATATGACTACAGTTATAAACAACCCGGGGGAAAATAAGGAAAGTGCCGCCGCAAGTGGTGGAGCAGGAGTCATCATAGGAGCAGTAGTGGTAATTCTAATACTCGTCGGTGTTATCGTCCTTGCCCTACCTTACATCCGTGAGCGAGTAGATGGTATGAGTAAACCCCAAAACGCTACTATCAACGTCCAGTTGCCTCCGTCTGCAGTTCCAGGTACCACCCCAACACCAGAGTAGAAATAAGTTGAAATTTCTTGTTCCCTATTAAACTTCAAGTAGGCTATCGGCTATTTCTCCTATTGGCAAAGTAGCATCAATTTGTTTATCAACTAGATTTTTATCTCTTACTTCTTGATGAAAACCGAATACTTCTTTAGCCCAAGTGTTTGCGTCAGCGTATCCTTGCTCTTTCATTCTCTTTTCATTTCTTCTCTGAAACTCGTCCATTTCTAGAACGAGCTGGATAACTTTAAACCCCCTGGACTTTAATTCCTTCAATAATTCAGGATTGCAGTAGCTTGTTAAGAAAATCAGGTTCTCTGATTGTCTTATCTTGTCTTCAAGCTCTGGACGCAGTGTCTTTTCTTTATATTCAACATCATGTGGATATTCTCCGCCGTTCAACTCCATAAAAAGTTCATCTTCTTCAACTAGAGGAAGTGCAGTATCTTGCTGTTCTAGATATTTCTTAAGAGTAGTCTTGCCTGAGCATTGAGGACCAAGGACTATGATTTTATAGTTTTTCATTTTTCAATTTCTCTAATGCAATCTTTCTCATACTAAAAGAGTTCTTTTCCTCGGCGGACATCTCGCCAAATGTCTTTTCATATCCTTCCGGCTGAAAGATTGGGTCCCAGCCGAAACCCTCAGTTCCTCTTGAGGCAACAATCGTGCCTTTTGTATTTCCTTCGTAGAAAGAAATTTCTCCTCTTGAGTTGGAATAGCCGATAATTACCTTAGCCTCAGCATTAAAGTTTCCAAAAGCTTCAGCCATTTTATACAAGCCATCATTACCGACAGTTTTCAAAAACCATTTTATAAGTGGGCCAGGCAGACCTTTAATTCCTTCAAGATAAAGGGAGTTGTCTTCGACGATAAACTCTCCACTCTGGTGCTTCTGAGCCTCCTCTAGCTTTGCTTTTATAATCTCGTGAGCATCAAGACTTTGAATCTCAGGCAGATCGATATCTAGAGCTTCGACATTACCTAAAATGCTTTGGACTTCAGCCAACTTACCTTTGTTACCAGTAATAAAATAGAGGGTCATATGGTGACAGAATATACCTGGAAGGCGTGAAAGAAAAGCTAGATTTTATTGCTGCGTATAAAACTTTCCGGTCTTATAATTTTTGATTACCCTCTCACTTGGAAAATAAAGCGGGGTTGGCAAATCTTCAAGCGAAAACCACTTCCACTCAAGAAATGCGTCTGGCTCCAAGAGGGTCGCTTCCCCAACCGAATTTTCACAAAGTAGACCCACTGTTAAGAAATGGGCTTCTGGAACAATATCATTAGATAAACTGACTACCTTTAAATCTGTGGGGTTTACCTTAAGTCCAGTCTCTTCAAGGAGCTCCCTTGCCCCACCTTCTTCAAACCCCTCTCCAAACTCCAACTTTCCTCCTGGCATACTCCAAGTTCCTCCTCCGTGAAGTTGGCTTCCTGCCTTTGCCGGGTCTGTGTTACGTTGACCCAAGAGAATTTTCCCATCTCTTAGAACCATAACTCCCACTCCAGCACCAATTTTCTTAGTTTCCATAACAAAAGTATATCAGTTCAGAATGGGAGTGTTTTTCTCAGCTTATCTCTTAACTGTTTATGCCCAGCCCCACTTTTTAGAAACACCTCTCTAGCTTTAGCATCTACTTCGTTAATAAAATATTCGTAATGAATTAATTTAAACGGTCTACGTTTCTTGGTTGAAATTACTTCCCCTTTTGCATGTTGAGTAAGTCTTCTTTTTAAATTATTGGTACAGCCAATATAAAATTTATTATCTTTTCTACTCAATAATATATAGACGTAAAAATGTTCCATAAATCCCCGATAGAACGTCAGACGTTCTATCTGTATTACTAATTATATATCGTGGCGGAGGCCGTCAAACGGCTCTCCGCTTACGGACGCATTCTAGGGGGAACCGCGTCCGACGCGGGGGTGACTACAGGGAGTTGAACCCTGACTAAAAGCTCCACAAGCTTTTGTGCTACCGCTACACCATAGCCACCATTCGACTGGCTCATGATGAACCATTAGCGCTACATTATCACAAAATCTTTTCCTCTAATACTCTCGGGATATCTGTAATTTCCACATCGAATCTCACTCTGCCGATAATCTGACCCCTCTGGGTTGTAACATCCACCCGCCACTTACCAGCAAACAAGCTTTCTTTGACAGAGAAGACTCTGTAACCCTTCTCCCTGCCTCCCGTGATAGAAAAAGTTGTCTTGGTCGAGCTCACCCACCCTTGTGTCTGTTCATTGAAATACTGCCAATCATGCACCACGGTGGTATTAAGATCTGTCGGCGCAAATACTGGGCTGAAGACATATATAGGCGCCCCCTCTTTCAAATGCACTATCTCCGGAGGGAAGAGTGGTAGTGATCGATACCACTCTCGCTCTTCTCCAACCACCTTGTAGTCTCCCCCGGCCCTTTCTACAGAGTGGTAAACCCCAGCATCTTTGAGAGCTAGTGGTATCGGTGGAATCAGATTAAGAAAATAAAGCATGTTAATGAATATAAAGGTAGAAGCGATGGATTTGAGGAGATTGTTTTTACTATCCTTATACCGCTTCGGCACTACTCTAAATAGCGCTTTGGAGAAAAAGTTGATGATAATAAGACTGGCGATACCACTCAATACAAATATGCCGTCGCCCATCTTCTTGAGAAGCACTGGCAAGAAAAATATGGAGAAAGAGAAAATGGCGGTGAAGAAAATAGTAACTTGGAAAGTAAGTCTCTCGTAGTAGTTCTTGAAAAACTCATTGCCTATAAGAAGCGAAAGTAGGATAAGCATAAATGGCCACGAGGAAGAAAAGGTAGCGCTTCGTGTATAGAAGATGAAGAAGGCACTAAAGAGACCTCCGAAGGCGAACTGCATGAAAATAGGAAGAAGGTTGCGGACTCTTGTGAAAAACTTCTTGCGGGGAGGATATTCTAGATAATAGTTTATGAGGATAATACTCCCACCCGATAACACAAGATAGGAGAGAATCGTCAGGTTCTCAAATGCGAAATCAATCCTCCGCATAGTGAGAGTGTCGAAGATAAAACCACCCACTAAAGCAGCGGATGAGAGATGTCTCTCATGTTTTTCAAAAAATCTACTAGTTTTTCTTGTCAAAGATACCATAAAATGTGCGCGGGAGAGGACAAGAACTTCTCGGAAACCCACGGTTTTCCGACGGGCTTCGCCCTGCCTTCCTACACGGGAGACCACATGTTCTCCCGACCCCTCTCAGGTTCAACTCCTCTCCCTATATACAATATATCATTCATGGTGCGCGGGAGAGGACTTGAACCTCCACGCCCTTGCGAGCACTACCACCTCAAGGTAGCTTGTCTACCAGTTTCAACACCCGCGCATTAACATCACAATAACAAATAGCAGAAGTGAAGTAAATTTCATGCCTCTCGCAGTGCGACTGGCACGAGAGAGCGAAATTTGCGCCGGCAAATTATCGCGAGGCTAAGAAATTTATTTCACTTCTGCTTCCACAACCTCCCCCTCTGTATCCTTCGCCATACGAACATTTCTCATCTGACGAGAGATTTCCTTAGCTGCCTTTTCGCGAATGTGATAAAGCTTGGCGCGACGAACCTTGGAGCGCTTGACCACTTCGATCTTATCGATCACAGGAGAATAGAGTGGGAAGATTTTCTCTACCCCGACACCAGAAGCTACACGACGGACAGTGAAGGTAGCTCCGGCTTCTTTACCGTGCTTGCGAGCAAGCACTAGACCCTCGAAGGCCTGCAGGCGAGTCTTGCCCTTCTCGACAATCTTCTGCCAGACACGCACAGTATCGCCCGACCTTAGGTCAAGTTTCTGCCTCTCTTCAATATTTACTGGACTGATTACTCTATTCATTAGGAGTGTAATCTAACACAATTTAACTGACGATGTCTATGGCTTTCTGGAAATCCTCTGGATACGGCGCCTCGA